>JAHEAK010000021.1 GCA_024642805.1 Kofleriaceae bacterium
TTGGCACGTCGGCAACGTGTGCAGATGCCCGCCAACAACCTCATCATCGTCTTTCAACGGAGCCGAGCACAGGCCATGGGCGAGGGCGTCTAGCCCGGCCAGGAATTGGAGCGGGGCACGAAGGGCAGGATGCGCTCTCGCAATTCGGGAGGGCAGCGGCGATCGAGGATCTCGACGACCTCCTTGGGCTTGTAGAGCTGGCTGAAGTGCATCAGCACCAGGCTCTGATTGCGAAAGAGCTGCGCGCGCTCGAGGATCTCGTCGAGGTGTACATGGCAACCGGCGCGGGCACCCTTAAGGGTCTTGCGCTCATCGAGAAAGGTGCACTCGAGCACCAAGACCCGTGAGTCGTAGAGTGTGGGGTTGTTGTCCAGCGCCTGGATCAGTGTATCGGTGCAGTAGCTAATCTCCGTGCGCTGCTCGATGTAGAACAGGTCTTCGCCGGCTCGCTTGCGCCGGGCAATCTCTGCGCCACTGAGCTCGCTAAACTCGCTGCACAGCTTCTTGATGTTGCGAACCAGACTGTAGCCGAGCGAGGGCACGACGTGATGGGTAGCGAAGGCTTGCACCTCGAGGTCACCGCGCATCTTGGCAACCGAGCCCGCTGCCATCGGCACGGCCTCGATGCTCAGGTCGTAGCGCTGCAGCTCACTCATGTGCACCAGGCTCTGCTGGACGGCGTCGACGATTTCTTCTGGCATGTAAACCGTTGGCGGCTTTTGCTTGCCAATGAGACCGCGAATGCCAAGGTAGCCAGTGAGGGCACCGATGTGATCGGCGTGGCCGTGACTGAGGAAGAGAAAGTCAGCTGGCGCACCTGCACGGGTCGCCGTGCCCACGTCAAAGAGCGCGCTCAGCTCCGGAACATGAATGGAGGTGAAGACGCCACCCAGGGAAACGCCCCGCAAGGTCAGCGCTTCGGTCTTGACCGATGTCAGTCCGCTCACTCGACCTGCACTTCGACCGCGCGATAGGCAACGCCACCGTGGTCGCGAACCACCACATAGAGCCAGCCCGTCGCCGCCTCCGTTGCAGCCACCATCGTGGTGGGAGTGGATCGGTAGGCATCGATCTCGCCTGGGTGCGCATACCAAGCGTATGTGATCTCATCACTGGCTGGTGGATCGATTTTCACGTCCAGCTCAACCTCTTCACCAGCCTTTAGCAGCACAGGACCTTCGACCGCCTCACCGTTGAGGGTGAGCTCTGTGATGCTTGGATTTTCCAGGGCCGGTCCACCAATCAAGAGGAACTTCAGCGCCACCAGTGGTCCTTCTTCGTGGTCGATCGTTGCCTGCACGGCCACCGCTGTCGGGAGAGATGGCACCTGCTCGGGAGCCTGATAGCGAGCCTCCGAATCATCGCCAGCCGAAAGCGTGCCGACGAGCGTGAGGCCGGGCTGTTCGACCAAGGCCCACTCGACGGCGGGATTTTCCAAAGGCCCCTCCGAGTCAGCAGCAAAGAGCCGCAAGCTGGCGCTCTCGCCCAGGCGCAACGATGCGGGCTCGCTCTGCACGGCCAGGATCTGTGCGTTGTCGAGAGAGGCGGGACTCGCGAAGGTGTCGCAGGCACTGAGTGCAGCCAGAGCCACGAGGAAGAGAAACTTCATGCCGCGCCAGTATAACGGGCCTTGGCTCCCTTTGCCGAACCCTGGCCAGGGGCGCGCCGCTGTAGCCATTTGCCCCAAAAGGGCTTTTTGTGGTCCTTGCGCGAGAAAGTTGGGATTTGCGTGGAACATGCGCAGGGCAGCGGTGTCAATGGAGGGGAAGGGGAAGCGGACCTTTGGGTCTGGATTCCCTTCGGCCACGGCGACGTCTCGCCTAGACCCACGTGCTCGCGCCTTTCGCGAGCGCGATCTAAGCACTGTCCCCAAGGAGGACCTATGGACCCGTTGCGCTCAAACGCTATGCACCCTTCCACGCAGCACTCTTCCACGAACGGCCGAGTGGTCGAAGTCGTCGACTGCCTGTCTGACACTGTCGTGTCGGTGACGCATCTCGATGCCAGAGGGCCACGCCTCCGCCGCCAATTGGTCCTCGCGTGTGCGATCGTCTCGCTCTCGATCTTTGCGCTGAGCTTTGCCAAGGCAGTCTCGATCGCATCCTCCAATAAGCGAGCACTGGTGCAGCATCTCCATCGCGGCGAGCCCTCTCATAGCTTTCGTCCGCAGCGAATTGGCAGCGCGCATGAGGCCATCGGCGGCCTGGCGCTACTAACGGGCATTGGCCTATCGCTGGCCTTCTTCGCCATGCGCTCGCAAACACGCAGTCGATTTCAAGCAGAGTCACCGGCCAGTGATTCCCAGCCGCGCTTCGACATGGTTGCCGTCGGCGAGCAAGGCGCCGAGCTAAAGGTGCACCCCGAAATGAGCGTGAGCTTTTCCGATAGCAATCTCGAGCTCGATGCCGAGGCCTTGGTCGCGCGCTCCATGGCGCAGCTAGATTCCGATGGTTGGATGAGCATGAAGTTGCCCGATGCGGGACGACTCAGTCTTCGTTACGGGCATCGCGCCTATCACCTGGCCTGGAGTCCTCGACCAGCGAGCGGCATCTTGTCGCCAGCCGCAGGACTGGACTCGCGATTTGGTGCCTATCTGGGCGCTGCGGCGGCCGCGGTCTTGCTCTTTGTTGGACTTCTCGACGCCTTGCCTATCGAAGAGAGTCAACTCTATGGCGAGGGCTTTTCGCCGAGCGAGCGCTACATTGCAATCCGAGAGGCAGCGCTTGAGAGCGCCGTCGTCGAGCCAGACAAGGGTGACGAAGGGGATCGCGGCGATACCGCGCCGGCTGAAGCATCGGAGGCAGGTGATATTGGAACGGCGGGCATCGAAAGCGCTGTCAACGAGCGGGCAAGCATGGCGATCGAGAAGCGCGCGGAAGAGGCGAGCATGGCGCGCGAGCAACACATGGCCACCTCAGCGAGCTCAGGCATCCTGGGCATCATGGCCAGTCGCGAGATCTTTGCCAACAGCAATGCACTTGCCGCCTACTCCTCGGGCGATGCCGGTCGTGATTGGTATGGCGGTTTTGATGGCGGCGTGGTTGGCGATCAAGTGGGTGAGCTGAGCGGCTCGTGGGGCAATGACGTGCGCGGCATGGGCCAGTGGGGCACCGTCAAGGTGGGCAATCGATTGCCAGGTCTGCACTATGGCAGCCACGGCGGCTGCGACAGCTCGGAACCATGTCGTGGCACCGGCGTTAGCCTGCACCGCAAATCTCAGGTACCGACCTTTTCGATGGGCGACGCGACCGCATCGGGTGGACTGGATCGCGAGATCATCAGGCGCTACATCAAGAAGCAAAAACTGCGCATCACCCACTGCTACGAGAAGCGACTCCTGGTCGATAACGAACTGGCTGGCACTCTGACGGCAAACTTCTCGATTGGCAGCAACGGCCTCGTCATCGGTGCGAAAGCCAGCGGCATGGGTGATGACGATTTGCAGCAGTGTGTGGCTAGTGTGGTCGCCAGCATCCACTTCCCGAGCACCGAGAACGGCGCCCTGGTCAACGTGAGTTACCCCTTTACCTTCCAACCTGCCGGCCACTAAGGCGGCCTGCGTCGGGGCACCGGGGGCCAACTGGCCGAATTACGGTGTGCCCGGCTCTGCGAGCTCTGGTGATGTGTCGCGTTGGCTGCTGCGGTGTCGGGCTGTGAAATTCGGAACGGCTCCTGCAGTAAAGGCCGTGCTAGCATGAGCCCGACCACCATGACCGCTATCTACACCTTCCTCGCCATTCTAACCGGAATTCTACTGATTAGTTTGGGCTCACCCACGCTTCGACGAGTGTGGGTTTTTCATTTGTTGGTTGCCAAGTACTGCATGTACGCGGTGGGTGACGTACTGCGGATTCGACCACTCATCCTGACCATCAGCGGCCGTCGCCACGTCAAGTTGACTCGACCGCTGGCTCTTCGACTCTTTTGCGAAGACATGGGTGTCACCTTCGTAAAGTTCGGTCAGATCGTCGCCTCCTCTTCCGGCATCTTTCCGCAGCGCTACGTCGATGAGTTTCAAAAAGTCCTCGATCGCGTGCGCCCCTTCGACTTCGAAGAGGTCGAGCAAACCATTCGAGAAGAGCTAGGCGAAAATGCCCAGCGCCTGGCCAACATCGATCCCAGCCCACTGGCCTCGGCCTCGGTCGCGCAGGTCCACACCGCCGAGCTCAGCGACGGCACCAAGGTGGTCATCAAGGTTCAGCGGCCGGGCATCAAGAAGATCATCAAGACTGACATGGCCATCATGGGCTTTCTGGCCAGCATCGCCCAGCGCGTGGTCAAGGACGCGGAGCTGATGAATCCGGTTGGCATCGTCGAAGATCTTGGCGAGACCTTGCGTGAGGAGACCGACTTCCGCAAAGAGGCCAACAACCTAGAGCAATTCAACCAGATCATGAACCAGCATGGACACACTCGCGTGCACGCGCCCGTGCCGCAGTGGGAGTTCGTCACCGAGCGAGTGCTGGTCATGGAGCGCTTCTACGGTACCCGTGTCGATGACGTGGAGGGCATCAAAGAGCGCGGCGTCAACGCCGAGGATTCTCTCGTCGAAGGCATGCAGGCCTGGTTTCAGTGCGTCGTCTTTCACGGTTTCTTTCACGGCGACGTGCATGCCGGCAACCTGATGTTGCTCGACAACGAAGATCTTGGCTTCTTGGATTTCGGCATCGTCGGCCGTTTCAATGACCGGCAGCGCTACCTGGTCACCGACTACATCGTCGGTTTTGCCACCTCCGATTTCAAGAAGGTCGCCCAGATCATCAGCGACATGGGCGGACTCACCAAGGACGTCGACATGGACCTCTTGGCCGAAGATCTGAAGGCTGTGTACGGACCGCTGCTCGGCATGTCCTTCTCCGATGTCAATTACGCCAACATCATTCCCAAGATCAACGCGGTCGCGCGCAAGCATCGCATGACCATGCCCAAGGAGTTCGTGCTCATCACCAAGCAGCTCCTCTACTTCGATCGCTACGCCAAGCTCCTGGCTCCGACTCTCAACATCTTCACGGATCCGCGCCTCATCATGAGCATGATGAACGACATCGTGAAGGTGCGCTCAGAGGCCAAGCAGGCCTAGGGAACCCTGGTAGAGGCCAAGCAGGCCGAGGGGACGCTGGTACTCGCACAGACCAAGCGAAGACCGCAGTCCCCAATCGGCGAGGACTCTTTGCGCACGGCCACTGCGGCCCTGCCACGCCCAGGGCCCACGACCTAAGGCAAGACGTGCTACCACCGGCGCTCGCTCCCATTTTTCAGCAGCCTGCTAGGGCTGGCTGACCGCAACCTGCACCTTGCCGAGGAAGTGCAGAGAGTCTGAGGTGATCACGTCCCCTTGCAGAATATCCAGTGGCACCGTGAGATCGAAATCGAGGCTGTAGCCCGCGGGGTCAAGGCCATCATCGCAGATTCCCGTGAAGCCGATGGTCCCGCTTGCGGCACGAGTGCGGTCCAGGCTGCCTTGGCCACCGCTCTGGAAGCTGAAGACATCAATGAGGCGCACCCGACTGGAGTTGCCAATGTCGATGGTCTTGCCTGCGAGTTTATCTGGTCGAGGCATGCACAAGACGATGCTCTGCAGGGCGACACCGACCTGCTTGCCTTCGACGGTCAGACTCACCGGTCCTCCTGGCTCGCCACAGTCGTTATTGGGCGAGGACTGAAACTCCCCCCACTGCACCAGCTCGTCACTCCCGCTCGTGCTGCCTAGCACCAAGTCGGCGGCCTCATCGGGCCCGCACGCGGGATCATCTCCACACGCTGCTGCCGACGTGAGGGCGAGGGCCACAAAGCACCAGCCATGCGTGCTCATCATCAGTAACTCACCGGGAAGCGCAGCGCGACTTGTGAGATGACCGCATTGCCGTAATGCGTGTCTTGCTGCAGATATTGAAAGAGCCCCTCGATGCGCGCGTCGGCCCAGGTGCCGCGCAAGCCAAAGAGCTTGAGGGCGGCGCTCATCTTGATGCCTGTGTTGTGTGTGCGCACCCGGCCGAGCTTGTCGTCGTCGGTAAGGAAAGGTTCGACGCTTTGGTCGTTGGAGTCGTAGACATCCTTGTAGAAGAAGGCTGCTCGCTGTCGGTAATATCGGTAACTGAGGTGCAGCTCGAGATCGCCGCCGGCTAGCTCCTGAATGGCGCGAATCTCGGGTGCGTGCCCCTGAATGTGCCAATCGTCGCGGTAGTAGCGATACGCGCCAATGAAGGCGGTGTCGGTCGCTGCCAGGTAGTAGCGCACCGAACCCGCGAGTGCCTGTCGCAAGCGCGTGTCGGGAACTCGCTCTGGTTCGATCATGCCGCCAGCGACGACGGTTCGGTAGATGTTCTCCTGAAAGCCGTCGAGGTAGCTCAGATCGTAGCTGAGCGATGCCACGCTGTTGGGGCTGAGAATCTGGCTAGCCGACACGGCAATCATGCTGGTGGCCAGCTCACCAATGAGCACGGACGAGAGACCACCTTGAGAACCCGAGTTGTCAAGGGTGTCGGAACCGCGCGCAAGATTGATCGCGAGTTGAGTGTTTTTCTGGGCGAAGTCAGACTCGAGGCGGAGTGAGAAGAAGGTGCTCACATAATCAGGCTCGCTGCTGTGGCGCAGGCCGCCGCCAACTCGCAGATCCTTGAAGGCGTGCATATAGGTGCCGCCGCCCTCGGTGCGCGTCTCGGTGAAGGAGTCGCCGGCAGCGCCCGATGCCGCCGACGCCGAGGTGATGGCGTCGACCAGTGCGTGGGCCTGCACTCGACCTGCCTCGCCCACCTCCAGATCGGCATCGATCATGGGCTGCACCACTCGCGTCGAGCGCTCCTTATAATAGGCACCGCGCACGGTCATCGTGCCATCGGCGTGGGCGACGGCGGTCGAGGCCAGCACGAGCAGGGCAATCGACAGAGCACTTCTGTCGATCAGTTGCATCCGCATCCTCCGCCGGCCTCGCCCGTGCCTCCATCGGAGGCCTCCCGAGAGCCGCGTGCATGCTGCTCGAATCGCGACTCGCTGCTGTCCTTGTCGGCCGTCATCGATCGCTTGGCTAGCGTCTCGCGCTGATAGGGTTTGACTCGAACACAAGCACCGAGCGCGCTGAGGCCAAGGACGAGGAGCAGAGAGCGCATGGACAACACGCTGGCAGTCTATCACTGGCGCAGTGCTTTGGGGGAGCGAGGCCCAGCTGCTAGGCTGTGGCCATGTTGCGCTCGTGGCCTGTGATCTTCGTACCGGCTTGGCTGCTTGCCTGCGGACCGAGCGTGGCGCCTGTGCCGCCAGGGGCCAGCTTGCCGGTCGATTCCCACGAACCCCTCGCTGAGAGCTTTGATAGCAGCGTCGATCTGGGCCTCGTCGATCTGCGTCGACCGGATCCGGTCGATCCGGAGAGCACCCGTGGCGGTATCCTTGTCGGGCGCTCGGCCTTGTTGCGCTGTTTTGCCGAGCTGGTTGGCGACATCACGCTCACGCTCGAGCTCGATACGGCCGGGCGGGTCGTAGGAGGCAGCACCGAGCCTGCTGGTGGTCAAGAGGGACTCTCGGCGGTGGCCGACTGTGTCCTGGACCTTGCGCGCACTTGGCAGCTGCCCGTGGACAGCCGAGCCACGAGCACCATCGTGCGCATGGAGCTTGTGGTCGGGCCGGCTTCGGATCCTACCGAGGCGCTCGACCCTGCTACTTCTGTCGAGGAATGAGCTGCGGTCCGCGCAGCGCGCGCGCTCTCTCTTCGCTGCTACGTTGACTCGGCTCGCGCAGTGCAGCCTGGCGGCCGTAGGCTGACACGAAGGCGTTGGCGAGCTCGCGCTGACGGCTGTCGACGGCATCGACACAACCGAGGTACTCCTGCAAGGCCACGAAACAGTCGCCTAGGCGACCTTCCTTGTGAGCAAGCGAAGCGCGATTCCAATGGTAGCGGCCGACTTGCGGTGAAAGTCCCGCTGCTCGGGCTAGATGCGAGCGTGCGCCTTCGAGGTCACCAAGGTGCATCAGGCATGCGCCAAGCGTCGAGAGCGCTTCGGAGTCATCGGGGTGGCTGTCGGTGTAGCGCACCAGGAGTTCGCGCGCAGCACTCGCCTGACCATGGCGCAAGAGTTCGGTGCCGCGAGCCAGCAAGACCGACTCCTGTGCCTCCGACGCTGCTTGCGGTGCGATGTGTTCATCGCTCAGGCCGAGAAGGTCGCGACCGAGATAGTAACTTCGAGGCATCGACAGACCTCGCTGCGTACGCTGACGCATGGCGACCATGGCACGTTGAATCGCTTCGCCAGGAGCCAATGGTCGCAACTCGAAGCCTTGCTCGAGGAGAGGCTGCAGGATTTGTCGATCGACTTCGCCGCGGGTCACGGTGTCGAGATAGGAGCAGGTCACCAGTCCTTGGCCCTGGGCGACGTCCATGCACAGGGCCCGGTAGCGGGCCGGCGACTCATCGGGCATGCGCGCATAGGAAACCAGTGCCCGTCGACCATCGGCATGCTTTGCCAGGCGCAGACCAGGGCGTCGAGGCGTTGGGTCACAAGCTTGATTCGCGTGCTCAGCGAGCGAAGCCTGGATCTGTTGAAAGCTATGGCGCGTCGTCGGGTCGAGGTCGTCGCGCAAGGCCAACTCGCCGACCAGACGCCTTGCGGCCGCCGGTTGATGGCTTGCCATGTCCTCGACGAACTCGATGAGCTCGGGAGCTGGCAAGTCACCTATCAAGATGTCAGCGGCGCGAGCCAGCTGAGCGGGGTTGGCGATGCAGGACGCAAGCTCGACCAGTGAGAACTCGGCGGTCTGCTCTGGAAAGTCGAGGGTGGGCAGGTCGTCGAGGCGTTCGCCCAACTGGCTGAGCAAGTCCATGCCGCGCAGCTTGTGCAGATCGGAGAGGCCTGGCGTTCGCATTTGCTCGCGGAGCTCGACGCAGATGCGCGCTCGCAGCTCGCTCTCCTGGCCCAGTCGCAAGAGCAGCAGACTTGCCCATCGCCCCGACTCTGGACGGCCGCAGAGCTTTCGCAGGAGCACGGGGATCGCCAGTTCGCCGAGGTGGTCGACGAGCTGGTAGATGGCGACCTCGCGAGCCTGTGTCGCAGGGCATCCGCCCTCCAGCTCCTCAAGACTGTTCAAAAGCTCTCGTAAGCCTATGAAAGAAAAGGAGATCTGACTGCTCTTAGGAACTGCCATCGACCGCCTTCTACGTTATAGACACGGGATCTCACTGTCAATGTGGCCTGATCAAAACAACGAACTCGGGTTCAGAAAGAGTCACTCCCTTCCGACTGAAATGATCATGGGCGACAGATGCGCGGCCTATCGCTTGCAGTCACTCCAATTCCGCGCTGCGTTTTAGGATGGCGCGCGTCGCTGCCGACATGCCGAGCTCGGCCAAACTTTCGATCGCATGCCAGCGCATGTCCTGGTAGCTGCTGCCAAGCGTCGGTCGAAGCGAGCCGCTCGCGGCCGTCGGCCACACATGGATCTTCAAGCGGCGATGACTGAGAACTTGTTCGTGGACGAGCGAGGTGGCGCGCGGAAAGCGCAGTGACATGCCGGTGAGAGCACCGAGCTGCGCGCGCGCACAGCTCTGCGGCAATTCCCAGAGACCTCCGTAGAGACCTTTGGCTTGCCGATGAGCAAGCAAGATCTTGCCGCGCCGGCGCAAGAAGAGAGCGTGGCTCTCGAGCAATGTCTTGTCGCTGTCCCTGATGCGCTTTTTGACAATCGGAAACTGCTCGACACGATTGCTGGTGAAGGCCTGGCACACGCTGCGAAGCGCGCAGCTAGAGCATTTTGGATTTTGCGGCGTGCATACTAGCGAGCCAAGCTCCATCAGGCCTTGATTGAAATCGCCAGGTGCTCGCGCTGGCACCAGCTCCGCGCACAGCCGCCACAGCTCCTTCATGGCCGCGCTCGACTTGATGTCGGCATCGATCGCGAAGACGCGACTGAGCAGGCGAGCGACGTTGCCATCGACGAGCGCCTCCTGTTGGCCATAGGCGATGGAAGAGATGGCCCCCGCGGTGTACGGCCCAATGCCGGGAAGCGCGCGCAGCTCTTTCGCGCTCTGGGGCAGGCGAGCTCCGTAGTTGGCGACCAGCTCTTTGGCGCATGCGTGAATGTTGCGGGCGCGACTGTAGTAACCGAGCCCAGACCAGTGCGCGAGCACATCGTCGAGCTCGGCGGCGGCCAGCGACTCGACGGTCGGAAAGCGCGCCAGCCAGCGTTGGTAGTAGGGAATGACGGCGGCGATGCGCGTCTGCTGCAGCATGATCTCGGAGATCCAGATGCTGTAGGCGTCGCCGCAATTGCGCCAGGGTAGCTCGCGCTTGCGTTTGCGGTAGTCGCGGACCACGTGCTCAGCGATGTCTTGGAAGCTCGGCGTCATGGCGATGGGATGGGACCGAAACAAAAAAGGGCCGAGGACGCAGTGTCCTCGGCCCTTGGGTACCACAGATGCGTGGATGCTTGGCGAGTGCGGGGGCTTAGAAGCCCATACCGCCCATGCCGCCCATGCCACCCATGCCGCCCATACCACCCATGCCGCCCATGTCGCCGCCGCCTGCAGGACCTTCGTCCTTGGAAGGCTTGTCGGCAACCAGAGCTTCGGTGGTCAGCATGAGGCCGGCAACCGAGGCAGCGTTGGTGAGTGCGGTGCGAACCACTTTGGCTGGGTCGATGACGCCAGCTTTCAGAAGGTCTTCGTACTCGAGGGTAGCGGCGTTGAAGCCGAAGGCGCCCTTGCCCTCGACAACTTTGGAGACGACGATAGAACCGTCGACGCCGGCGTTGTGCGAGATCTGGCGAAGTGGCTCTTCGATGGCGCGGCGAACGATGTTGACACCGTAGCGACGATCGTCTTCGAAGGTCAGCTTGTTGAGAGCTGGCATGGCGCGAAGCAGAGCAACTCCGCCACCAGGAACCACGCCCTCTTCGACAGCAGCGCGAGTTGCGTGCATGGCGTCCTCGACGCGGGCTTTCTTCTCTTTCATCTCAACTTCGGTAGCAGCACCGACGCGGATGACAGCAACGCCGCCGACCAGCTTGGCAAGACGCTCTTGCAGCTTCTCGCGGTCGTAGTCGCTGGTGGTCTCCTCGATCTGGCCGCGGATCATTTTCACGCGAGCTTCGATGTCGGCTTTTTTGCCAGCGCCGTCGATGACGGTGGTGTTGTCTTTGCTGATGGTGATGCGCTTGGCGGTTCCAAGGTCGTCAAGGGTGACGTTCTCGAGCTTGAGGCCGAGGTCCTGGGTGATCGCCTGGCCACCGGTGAGGATAGCGATGTCTTTGAGCATCTCTTTGCGGCGGTCGCCGAAGCCGGGGGCTTTGACGGCGCAGACGTTGAGGGTGCCGCGCAGCTTGTTGACGACGAGGGTAGCGAGAGCCTCGCCATCGATGTCCTCAGCAAGGATGAGTAGTGGCTTGCCGGCTTTGGCAACTTGCTCGAGAACAGGAAGCAGGTCCTTCATGGACGAGACCTTCTGCTCGTAGGTGAGCACGAAACAGTCACTGAGGACGGCTTCCATGCGCTCGGAGTCGGTCACGAAGTAGGGGCTCAGGTAGCCGCGGTCGAACTGCATGCCCTCGACGACGTCGAGCTCGGACTCGAGAGTCTTGGCTTCCTCGACAGTGATGACGCCCTCTTTGCCGACCTTCTCCATCGCTTCTGCGATCATGTCGCCGATCAGCGTGTCGCCGTTGGCCGAGATGGTTCCGACGTGAGCGATGTCTTTTTTGCCGTTGGAAGGAACGGCCATGTTGCCGACTTCCTCGATGATGACAGCAACAGCAGCGTCGATGCCGCGCTTGATGTCCATTGGCGTCACGCCAGCAGCAACCAGCTTGGAGCCCTCGGAGAAGATCGCTTGTGCGAGCACGGTGGCAGTCGTGGTGCCGTCGCCAGCGTTGTCAGAAGTCTTGGAAGCGACCTCTTTCATCATCTGAGCGCCCATGTTCTGGAGCTTGTTCTCGAGCTCGATCTCTTTGGCGACGGTAACGCCGTCCTTGGTTACGGTTGGAGCGCCCCAGCTCTTCTCGATGACGACGTTGCGACCACGTGGTCCGAGGGTCACCTTGACGGCGTTGGCGAGGGTGTTGAGGCCCTTGGCGATCTCAGAGCGAGCCTGAGTCGAGAAAATAATGTCTTTTGCAGCCATGTGCTGAATTCCTTCTAGTGAGTTTCGAATTGGAAAAATGGAAAAACGGGAGAGTTACTCGACAACCGCGAGGATGTCTTCCTCACGCATGATGAGGTGCTCTTCGCCGTCGATTTTGACTTCGGTGCCGCTGTACTTGGAGAACAGGACGCGGTCGCCGGCGCTGAGATCCAGAGCGTGAACCTTGCCGCTCTTGTCGCGCTTGCCTGCGCCCACAGCGATGACTTTGCCCTGGATGGGCTTCTCTTTGGCGGTGTCGGGGATGATGAGTCCACCAGCGGTGGTGGTCTCGCCCTCAACGCGCTTGACGATGACGCGGTCGTGAAGTGGTCGGATATTCATGTCTGTATTCTCTTGGTTGGTGGTTTGATGGAAGGGTCACCGGGACCCCCCCGGTAAATCGATGCACTGGTATGTAAGCACCGACCCACCTTTGTCAACCCCGGGGGTGAGAGTGCTAAAAAAACGCGCAAAGCATATGTAAAACTAGCTGGTTGCGAAAACGCAGCGAAGTAGATTCAGCGATCTCCTCAGAGGGAGTCGGCGTGCGGGGCCGCGCATCCTCGCTTCCGCGCCGGCGGCGAGCACTGCAGATCGGATAAGGTCAAACGGCATGTTGCCCCTCGATCGCCACGTTTTCGTATGCACCAACAAGCGGGAAGCCAATAGCGAGAAGGGCTGTTGCGCCTCCAAGGGTGGCGATGCCGTGCGCGACGAGTTGAAGAAGCAACTGGCCGCTCATGGGCTGCTCAAGCAGGTGCGCGCCAACAAGGCCGGCTGCCTGGATCAGTGCGAGCACGGAGTGGTCATGGTCGTGTATCCCGAGCAAGTTTGGTACGGCGGGGTGCGCGTCGAAGACGTTCGCGAGATCGTCGAGTCGCACGTTCTCAAGGGCGAGTACGTCGAGCGCTTGTTGCTTGCGGGCCAAGATCAGCTGGTCTCGCTCAAGGGCAAGTCTCTGACGCCAGCGTCTCCGACCTCGTCTCCGACCTCGCCTCCGACCTCGGCAGCTCCGACCTCAGCAGGTGGCGAGCATGCGTAGCCGCGGCCTCGTTGCGGCTCTCATCGCCGGCTTCGTCGCCTTGCTGAGCGCCGCCAAGGCGCATGCGGATGACCTGACGCCAGAACAATTCTCAAAGGAAGATTCGGGTAAAGAGAGCGATTTTCATCGCGAGGGCTTTGCCATCGGGGTTGCGCTTGGACCGGCCCTACTACTGGGGGCGGGCTCGCAAAACGATGTGCGCGGCACCGGAGGCGATCTGTCCATTCGAGTCGGAACCAGCGCGGGGCCGGATCTCCTGTGGTTTGCGCAGATCGGTGGCGCCACCCATAGCGACAAGAGCACGGTGTCATCACTGAGCATTCAAGCGCACTACTATGTACGACGGGCCTTGTGGTTGCGTGGCGGGCTTGGCTTTGGAACCGTGACTCGCTTCGACACGGCGGCCGATGGCAACGCCAACGCCAAGAAGAACGACACCGGCCTCGAGTTCATCGGCGGCGGGGGCGTCGACGTCTTCACCCGCGGCATCTTCGCGATTGACGTCGAGCTGTCGATTTCGCGCTCCGGCCATGACCAGGGCAGCATGACTGTTGGTGCCCTGCAGGTGGCCGCCAACTGGTACTAGCTCGCGGGCCGCGCGGCCGCGGTGTCACTCGCCGACGCGCAAGAGCGACTCTTTGCGGCGCTCTATCTCTACAGAGAAACTCTCAAATAGCGGGCCGATGCTCACGCTGCCTTGCAAGGGACAGGCAGGCAGGTCGTCGACTTGAAAGCGACCGCGGTCCAGGGGCACCAAGAGCTCTTGCATGGGCATGCTGATGGCGTCATGGCGTGCGCTCTCCGCCTCATCGAGGCGAAAGGCGCACCGGTACGTCATCGTCATCGAGCCAAGCTCGACACCTTTGACGCTGCCGATGAGGGTGCCAGTGCCACCCAGACGAATCGGCACTCCGCTGCTCGGCACATCGAGGATCTCCATGGCCGTGCCTCGACCGGCGACGTAGACGCTGACCTGGTAGGGGCCGGGCGGCAGCTCGAAGAACGCGAATGCACCGCTGGCATCGGCTCGCTCCTGTTGGGTGGCGCCGCCGGGCTCGAGCGAGAACAGGTCGACGAAAGCGAAGGCGACCGGCTGGCCGTCATCATCCTCGACATATCCCGATAGAGCGGGCGAGGCATCGGGCACCACGAAGCGCTCGTCTCGATAGTGGTCGCCCTCGCTGCAGCGGAACTCCTTGCTGCTACTGGGCGGGTGTTGCCAGGGCCAGGCACGCAGAACGACGCTGCCCGCGCCTGGGCTGGCATAGCGAACCCGCCCGGCTTCGATTTCGCCAATCGGGGTGTAGCGATCGCCCGCGACTTGCAGCTCAAAGGCGCCTTCGTCGATGCGTTGACCTTCGGCATCGACCACCCAGCCTTCGATGATACAGCCAGCACTCATGATGAGCGTGTGACCCTCGCGCTCCTCGCCCGGCTGCAAATACACGCCGCCACCACTGGCGAGGCCCGCATAGTCATCATGGCGCGCTTCCATTTCAATCGAGCCCGATGGCAGCACCAGCTCGTAGCGACCACTGCCGTCGCTCTCACTGACATCGCTTCCCGAGATGACTCGCAACATGCCTTGGCCTTTGCCTGCGACGATGGCACCGGAGATAGCGCGACCTTCGACGTCGACGACCTGACCTCTGAGCACCGAAGCGGCGCTGAGCGTTAGGTTGACACCGACTTGGTCGCGAAAGAGACCTGCCAGCGGCGCCAGACCTTCTTGCGGCAGAGCGACCTGCGCCGCCGAAACCGGCCCGGGCAGGCGCTCGGCGGCCGCCGGTGCCACTGCCACAAAGCCTTCGGCGCGCGCATAGCTGCGATAGAAGCCAGGTTCGATTTCCACGCTGTATCGACCCTCGCTGTCGCAGGGAACCGTGCTCTCACCAGCGGGGCCGCTAAACACGACTTCGGCGCCGGGAATGGCAAAGCCACTGCTGCGATCGACGACCTGGCCGGAGACCATGACCAATCCAATGGTACGCGCAGCCACCGCGCTGAAGGCCTTGGCAAGTCCGCTCAGATCGTGGCGAGCGCGCCGAAGCTCGGTGCTATCGCTTGGCCCAGCAGCTTGGGCTGGCGAGGGAGCTGCGTTCTTGGCACCGGGGCGTATGAGCCAATAGCCGACTCCCAGTAGTGCCACCACCGCAGCGGTGATTGCCAGCCGCGATGGAGCCTTCATGGCCACGACTATGACTCGATTCGAGCCCGGCGCAAAGGCCGAGGCTCACGCACGCACTTCGACGACGACGGCGGTGATGTTGTCTTTGCCGCCTCGATTGTTGGCCAGCTGGATGGCGGCGTACACACAGGTGCCAAGGTCTCCGCTGCCGACCAGGTCCGCGACCTCGGAGTCGTCGTTGAAGTAGCCGTGCAGGCCATCCGAACAGAGAAGAAAGCGGTCGCCTGCGCGCACGTCCAGATCGGCGGTATCGATCTCGACGTGCTCCTTATGACCCACCGCACGGGTGATGACGTTCTTGCCCTTCGCGGTCTCGGCTTCTTCGGGCGTGATGAGCTTGTGCTTGAGTTTGTAGTTGATGAGCGTGTGGTCCTCCGTGACCTGCAAGACCTCGTTGTCACGGATTCGATAGACCCTGCTGTCGCCGACGTGGGCGGCATAGCAAGAGCTGGGGCCGACCAGCAGAGCGGAAATCGTCGTCGACATGCCGCGCTTCTCGGGATCGAGCTCGGCCATGCCAAAGATCATGTAGCAAGCTGACTGCACCGCGCTCTCAAGCAGTCGCCGAATCTCCCACTTGGCATCCGGATCACCCGACTTCACGTCGGCGAAGAGAGCAAGGATCTCCGGCTGGGATCGAAGGATCCACAGCTGCATTTGCTCGACGGCTTCTGCGGAAGCGACTTCACCTTTCGCATGCCCTCCGACCCCATCCGCGACCACGTAGAAGCCGAGGGAATCATCAGCAAAATATGAGTCCTCGTTGTGCGCGCGCTTGCGCCCCGAGTCGCTCAGTGAAGCTGATGTGGTTCTCAACATGAGCGCGCATAGTAGGCAGGCGCGCCCAGAGCCCGCAAGGATGAGCACTGGTCTGTGTGCACAATCCGATCTACCCTGCACGGGTGACGCAGGCCCATGATTACGCCGTACTTGCCGAGCAGCTGAAGCTTCCTGCCGTGGTGCTTGAGGCCTGGATGGACGCCTTTGCCGCCTCGACCTTGCGCATGCCTGGAGCCATCGAGCGCGAATCGATGGCCGCTACGGTCGAGCCCATCGTCGATGCCCTTGCCAGCGTGGTCGCGCTGGATCGAGCGGGCAGGGCGCCAGTTAATTTGCGATTCACGCCCGGTTCCCTCGAGCTTCGCGAGGTCGAAAAGGCCGTGAGCTTCGCTGCGGCCCTCATGGGAGCGGACGGTTTTACCGGCTTCGATTTGGGGGCTCTGCTCTTTGCGCTGCGAGATGTTCTCGTGCAGTCCCTCGTCGAGCCTGCGCGCACCGAGCTGCAGGGCTATATGGAGTGGTTGGCTGTGCTGGCCGCCGATTCTCTTGCCACCGGTCGCGAGCAGGCGCTGCTCGAGCGCATGGCCCACGAGCTCGATGACGGCACACCTTTGTTGATGATCACCAACGAGCTGCCGGCCGTGCTCTTCGTTGGCCGACCCAACCAGAGTGTGGTCGCCAACATTTTTGGCAGACTCTTGCTCATGGTCGTTCGCACGGGCGCCAAGGCGGTGATCATCGATGTGCGCGGCATGGCCAGTCGCCTCGATCCCGCTTTCGCCGAGCCCCTGGAGCGCTTTCTCAGCCACCCCCGTGTCGGTTCGAGGACCACCGTGTATGCCTGCGGGGTGCACGGCGACGACGGCCCCTTCTGGGACGATGTGGCCAAGGCCGCTGGCGTCCGCCTGGTTATGGAAGGCTATTTCGATGCCTGTGTGCAAAGCGCGTTGGCGGTCTCGGGCTGGCGGATCATTTCACCCTCCTAACTGAGAGAAACTGGGAGCCAGCAGGGCTTGCTCACGCCGCTGCGTGTTACAGTAATTCACTGTAAGTGGCGGAAACCTTTCCACAAGCATTTGGACGCTATCAGCTCCGCGAACGCCTTGCGCTTGGAGGAATGGCCGAGCTTTTCTTGGCGCAGGTTGCCGGCGCTCACGGCTTCGAGAAGACCGTCGTCATCAAACGGATTCTTCCTCATCTGGCTGCCGACACGCAGTTCACCTCGATGTTCATCTCTGAGGCGAAGATTACAGCCCAGCTGGCACATCCAAAGATTGCTCAGACCTTCGAACTGGGCACCGAGAATCAGCAGCTTTTTATCGTCATGGAGTACATCGATGGCGTCGATGTACTGGCTCTCTTGCGTGAGTGCGCGCATCGCCGGGTGCGTGTGCCGGCGGAGGTATCGGTCTACATCCTCAAGGAAGTTCTCGATGCCCTCGATTTCGCGCACAAGCTCAAGAGTGAATCTGGCGAGCACTACGGCATCGTGCATCGCGACGTTTCCCCCTCCAACATCCTGCTTTCTACCCGCGGTGACGTAAAGCTCGTCGACTTCGGCATCGCGCACGCCGCCACCCAGGATGGCCAAACCAAGTCGGGCACCCTCAAGGGCAAATACGGCTACATGTCGCCTGAGCAGGTTTTGGGTCAGACGGTTAGCGCAAAATCAGACATTTTCGCAGCTGGTGTCGTGCTCGCCGAAATGCTCATGGGACGGCGCCTCTTCGCTGCCGCCAACGAGCTGGATGTCTTGCTGATGGTACGAGATGTCGACTTGCAGCGTCTCGACAAGTTCGGTGGGCATATCGAGGATCACCTGTCGAGTTTGCTGCGCTGGGCCCTGCGCAAAGATCCTGGCGATCGCTATCAAGATGCGGCGACCTTTCGAGACTCGCTCGACGAGTGGCTCTTCGAACAGCGACATCGCATCAATGCCACCAATCTGGCTGAGATCGTAAAATCGCTCTACGACGATGCCTCGGCCCGGCGCAAAGAAAGCCTGAGCCGCGCGGAGCCCACGGCCCCGCCTCACGCTGCCACCGCCGCGCCCTTGCCAAGCTCCGCTTCGGGGGTGTTGGGCACTGGCACACCGGGTCCTGGCCTGCGAGAAGGGGTGCCAACGGGCCTCACCCACCATCCTGTTTCTGACGAACCCAGCGCGGTGATCGAGGTCTCGATCGAAGAGGAAGCCATGCTCTCGATCGAAGAAACCCCATCTGGCGTGCAGCGAGGCCCGCGCTTGACGCCACCTGTGCCCTCGCCACCGCCGGCGCCGAGGTCGCCTTCAGCGGCCTCTAGCCCGTCCACTCCGAAGGCTTCGACCGAGCTGCATCCAGCTAAAGCAGCGGCCTCTTCGCCAAGCGATGAGATCATCGACTTCACTCTCGGCCCCGACGAGCCCGAGCTGCCTGGCCCCGAGGCCGAGGGTTTGGATGACCTCGACATCAGCTTCGACACGGCGAGCGCGGAGATCGAAGTGCAGCCGCCGCGCACTGCGGCGCCCGCAGTGGCCAAAGAAGTGGCCAAAGAAGTGGCCAAAAAAGATCGTGGCGATTACGCCTTCGGTGACTCTGCGCCTGGTGACAAATCGATGCGCCGGGACAGTGGTTCCAAGTCGACCTCCTACGACACGATTTCCGCTGCGGTCGCCTCTCTCTCACCCGTGGCTCCCGATCCCGCTAGCAGGGACTTCGACGATTCGGATATCTCGGCGGGACGAGCCGCCAAACGACGCCTGCCGAGCGTCGACGATCTGTCCAAGTCCGCTCCACCCAGCCCGCCAACCTTGGCGGATAGTGGTGAACAAGCCGCGCGCTCTGGCGAGATTGGCGCGGTCTCGGCGCTGGCCGTGCTCTACGGCTGCACGGCGGCCAGGGAGAGCGGACAGATCGTGCTGAGCACGGGCGGCGT
>JAHEAK010000460.1 GCA_024642805.1 Kofleriaceae bacterium
TTCGACCCGTACCGCCGCGGCGTGGACTTGCCGCCGGCTTGTCGATCTGAGCGACCGGCACCTCGACGATGTTGAGACCCAGGCGGATCGCCTTGACCAGCATCTCGACGTTCCAGCCTTCGCCCTCGGCCCCAAGCCCCAGCGCCACCAAGGCCGCGTAGCGCAGGGCGCGAAATCCAGACAAGCCGCTAAAATTGTGGCCGTAGATGGCCGTGATGAGGCCCATCATGGCTCTGTCCGAGAACTCGGGCTGCCGACTGCCCTCTTCATGGGTGGCAAGCACCAACTCAGCGTTCTCGTGACGAAAGGGCGCCAGCAGGCGATCGATCTCGCCAGGGTCCTCGGGTCCGAGTGGGTCGACGAAGACCACCACCGAGGGCGGCACTGGCAGGGCTTCCAGATGACGAAGGGCGTGGCGGCAGGCGGCCCCGTAGCCGCCCTGGCTCTCGCGCAGGAGCACGGCCCCGTAATCACGCCCCACCTGGCCCGTGTTGTCGGTCGACCCATTGTCCACGACCACCACGGAGCGAATGCCACGCCTGGGCAGACGCCGCAGGGTAAGTTCGAGTGCTCTCGCGCAGTTGCGGGCGACTACGATGACATCCACCAACAACTCTGGCTCGGCGCTTACCACGGTTGCCGAGCATATCACGAGGATCGCCCGGCCATCGCAAGCCCGGCGACACCCGCTCTTGACCCGCTTGGCAAGGCCCGGCAACCTCGGCGCAATGGCCCTCACATACAAAGACGCTGGCGTCGACATTGATGCGGGCGACGAGTTCGTGCGCCGCATTGGCCCGATCGTCAAAGAGACCCATCGCCCCGAAGTGCTGGCAAACATCGGTGGCTTCGCAGGTTTGTTCGCCATGCCGAGCGGCTATCGCGAGCCCGTCATGGTCAGCGGAACCGATGGTGTTGGCACCAAACTCAAGACCGCCCTGGCAACCGGCAGGCACAACAGCATCGGCATTGATCTTGTGGCCATGTGCGTCAACGACGTCATCGTCACCGGAGCCGAACCGCTCTTCTTCCTCGATTACTTCGCGTCCGCCAAGCTCGATGTGGATGTTGCCGCCGAAGTGGTGAGCGGCATCGCGCGCGGCTGCAGCGAGAGTGGCTGTGCTCTCATCGGCGGTGAGACGGCCGAGATGCCTGGTCTGTACAAGACTGGTGATTACGATCTGGCTGGTTTCTGTGTTGGCCTTGTCGAGCGCTCGGAGATTCGCACGGGCGACACGCTGGCGGCCGGCGATGTCATCATCGGCTTGCACAGCTCGGGCTTGCACTCCAACGGCCACTCGCTGGCCCGCAAGGTCCTTCTCGAAACCCTGGGCCTCGGCTACGACGCGAGACCTGAGGCGCTGGCCGGTCAGAGCGTCGCCGACGTGCTGCTCGAACCAACCACGCTCTACACTCGTGCACTGCGCGGACTGAGCGCCCAAGCCCTTCCTTGGAAGGCGGCGGCACACATCACCGGCGGCGGTCTCATCGAGAATCCGCCGCGCATGTTCTCCAAGCCAACGCTCGACATGCAGTTTGACATTGGCTCCTGGCCGATTCCTCCCGTCTTCTCGCTGATTGCCAGCGCCGGTGTCGAAGAGAGCGAGATGCGGCGCACCTTCAACATGGGACTGGGCATGCTGATTGCGGTGCCAGCCGAAAGCGCAGATGCCAGCCTGGCCTGCCTCACAAGCCTTGGCTACGCCGGCAGTGTGGTTGCCACGCTGGTTCCTGGCCGCGGCGAGGTCCGATTCTAGCGCATGCGCATCGCGGTCCTGGTCTCGGGCAAGGGCACGAACCTGCAGGCACTGATCGATGCCGAGCAGCGTGGCGAGCTTGCGCCCGCAAGGATCGCCCTTGTTCTCTCCAACCTGCCAGAGGTCGCCGCACTCGAGCGGGCGCGCAAGGCCGACATCGCTACTGAAGTCGTGGAGCATCGCTCCTATCCCACGCGCGCAGACTTCGAGACGGCACTGATCGCGTGTCTCGACAGCCATGCCATCGAAGCCGTGGTGCTTGCCGGCTTCATGCGGATTCTCGGCCCGCTCTTCGTAGAGCGCTATGCGGGCCGCATCCTCAATACCCACCCGGCCCTGTGCCCGAGCTTTCCGGGGATCAACGCTCCTCAGCAAGCTCTCGATGCCGGCGTCAAGCTCACGGGTTGCACGGTCCATCTCGTCGACATCGGTGTCGACACCGGCCCCATCATCATGCAGGAAGCGCTTGCCGTGCAGGCCAGTGACACCGCCAGCTCCCTGCACGCTCGGATTCAAATCCTCGAGCACAAGCTACTGCCCATGGCAACGCAGCTGCTTGCCGCCGGGAAACTCGAAGTAAGCGGCAGACGCGTGAGGATCCGCTAATGGCAACACAAAACTTCGACGTCATCGTGCTGGGCAATGACTTTGCCGGCCTGGTCGCCGCAACCCTGTGCGCCAGCCGAGGGCTGCGTGTGTTGCTCGCCGAGACCGACAAACAGCTAGACACCTACCAGCTCGGCAACGAATCGCTTCCGGTTGCGCCTTTCATTCTCTCGGGCCTCGAGAGCCCTGGGGTGGCGCGCGTGATGAACGAGTTGCACTTCCAGCACCTCTTCAAGCGGCGCCTCGAGCTCATTGAGCGCGGCTGCCAGTTGCTCGCCCCAGGCATGCGCCTGGAAGCAGATCCGGATCGCGAGCGCTTCGCTCGTGCGTATCGGCGCGAGACTGGCAAGGACGACAACTGGCTTTTGGCCGCAGACGAGGCGATTGCCTCATTGCCTGCGCTTTTGGAGCTGGACGCCTGCATGCCGCCAACGGGGTTCTGGGAGCGACGCGAGATTGGCAAGATCATCGCACGCTGCCACTCGGATGCACAGGCCTGGCTCGAGCGCGAGCACGACGCTCAATCAGAACTTATCTTATTGCTCGCGACCCTTGGAGCGGCCGGATCGGATAGCGCCTCCAGCCTGACCAAGGCGCGAGCGTTGGCCCACACGCGCCAAGGGGCGGCACGCATTCAGGGCGACTGGAAGACCTGGCGCGGCATCTTCCTGGACAAGTTCAAAAGTCACAACGGCGAGCTGCGCCGCGTCGACGCGCAAGAGCTGAGCACCGGCTGGAGCAAGGTCACTGGTCTCAAATGCGTCGACGATGCCTTCACCTGCGACTACTTGATTGCCAGCATGCCTGCCGACGAGCTCATGGCCCTGGTCGGTAAGAAGCCGCCCAAGCAGCTAGTCGAACTCGCCAAAGGCGCGGTGCCCAGTGCCTACCGCTATACCCTCAACCTCATCATGCAGATGGGCGGCCTACCCGAGGGCATGGCGCCTCTTGCTTTCAGCATACTCGACCCGGCGGCGCCCATGACCGGCGGCAACTTCGCCATCCTGAGCCAGCGGCCAGCAGCACAAGGCGGGCGGGTGGTACTCACCATGCAAGGTTTGATTGCGGCAGACGCCGACGGCGACCCTCTCCCTGGAGCTATCAACGAAGAGCTGCTGGCCCACGCCCGCCAGATCATGCCCTTCCTGGACAAGCACCTTCAGGACTGGGACAGCCCACATGCCTTGCCTCACAGCAGTGCATCTCGCTCGCTCACGGAGGCGCTGGCGCCTTCTCCTGTCTGGCACTGCCCCAAGGATGAGACCCTCGGGCTGATGGCCCTGCCCTACGCCGCCGGCCTCAAGCAGATGTGCCTGGCTGGTGCCCAGACCCTGCCTGAGCTAGGCCTCGAAGGTCAATTGATCGCCGGCTGGAGCGCGGCCAAGCTTGCGTGTGCGGGCATTGGCAAGCGCAAGCCAAGCTCGCGCCCCTCGGTTCTGGCTGACGCGCGCTGAGCGGCTTGGCAAGCCTCGCCTGGGAGCCCTCGCCTGGGAGCCCTCACCTGGGAGCCCTCACCTGGGAGCCCTCACCTGGGAGCCCTCACCTGGGAGCCCTCACCTGGGAGCCCTCACCTGGGGAGCCCTCACCTGGGGAGCCCTCACCTGGGGAGCCCTCACCTGGGGAGCCTCGCCTAGCCCGCGACCTTGGCGGCCAGCTCGGTTCCATCAGACTTTGTCTCAGCTCGCGCGGCCGCAGGAGCCAGAACTGGCGCGTGCACGGGCTGACCGATGCTGATGGGATTTTGGCCTGGGCGCCATCCGGGCGTAAACACCCGACTGGCTCCGTCGCGCCACTGGCAAAGCTCGGCCTCGGGGCCGGTATCGCGATGGCGCACGACCAGGTGCGTGAACGCGCGCAGGAGGCCAGGCTTGCCGGTTGGTACCCACGTACCGGTGTTGAAATACCAGGTGCCCTTGTCCAGCTGGCGAGCAACAGGCTCGTGGGTGTGCCCGAAGGTGACGAACTTGGCGCCGACAATCTTGAGGATGCGCTCCGAATTGAGCTCCATGGTTGCGCTGGCATCGACCTCACGTCCGCGCGAGGACCAGATGCTCAAGCCACCACCCAAAAGAGCCGAGGCAATCACGCCTGCCAAGGCCATCGCGCCGCTAAAGACGATGAGCGAGAGCAGTGCCAAGACGATGCCGAGGCCATAGAAGGCCAGCTTGTCGATCATGAGCACGGCGGCGAGCTTGGAGAACTGATTGACGACCGGCAAGCGCGCCAAGTTGTCGAGCTTGCGAAGGGTGTTCTCCTCGATGCTCCACTTCTCTGCCAGCGCTTTGAGTCGAAGCTCGTGGGCGTCGCGAACCATGCGCCTGGCACTGCCGCGCTTGGACTCCGCACGCCAGACCTTGAGAAGGGATTTCGAGAAGGAGTAGTAGCCAAAGGCCAGGCGAGCACAGCCCTTAAGGCCCAGGCCAAAGCCAAACTTCACGTAGCCAGTGAAGGACCAGCGGTCCATGTTCTGCGACTCAGCTTCGGCAATGTAGCTGGTAACGAAACGAACACCGGCGGTGTCGACGTTGGTGTCGATGTCATCGGAGTCGGGACAGCGCGGATAGAGCTGGTGTC
>JAHEAK010000461.1 GCA_024642805.1 Kofleriaceae bacterium
CATCGCGAGGCGCGCTTGCGGGTGCGGTCGGGCGAAGCCGGTGTCGTCTTTCCTTTTGGTACCTACCTAGCCGTCCAGCGATGGGGCGTCCTTGTCGACCCGGCGCCCGGCTAAGCGGCAGCATGGACTGGAAAAACTCCTAAAGACAGAGGGAAGATGGCACTTCCCGGCACTCGTGTGTCCGGAGCTTGGAGAGAGCGACGAACTCGGTCCGGATCGGAGCCAGAAGTGGCCACTCTTAAAGAGTTAGGAAGCGATCGGCGCCTGGACTTGATCAACAGAGCGAAGCTCGGACGCCTCTGGCCTAGCGGTGCACTCCAATAACTCTCGGTCCGGAAGACAGGCGGCTGGTGACGCTTGGTCCGGCTCAGCCCCGAGCTGAGTAGCTCCTCACGGCGAGGAGGCGGCCAGTGAGGTGGCGGCGGAACATGCGAACGTTAGCGAACCATAGGATAAAGCGACAAAGCCGTGACATCCTATCTTTCGAGGCGGTCTCGCGACATACGGGCGTGACGCGGTTATCTAGACTGGTATGGCGACCATCTTCGCATTTGAGAAATAGTCGATCTTGGAATCGGGAATCTCAGTGCGAAGCAAGCGGCAGATTTCCAGTCCCTCCGCGTCCAAGTCCACGACCTGCTTGGCATCATGGAACTGCTGGTAGTGGCAATTTTCATATTTTGCCAGCCATTGCGAAATCTTGTCGCTGATCTCAGGTGAAAGTCCAAGCTCCTCATGCTCAACGTATCCGCCCTCTACTGCGTCACGAACACCTGTCCCTGAGAGCATTCCATCTACTGTTAGGTAACGCATTGCTATTTGTACGGCCTAAAGAAACGGTGGTCAATCACGCCATTGCTACGAACACCTATCTCAAAAACGCCCGTCTTGTCGTTCATTGTGCCCGCCTTTTGATAGATATTGTAGCCATTGGCCTTGGGAATCGGTGTGGTCGCAAGAATCTCATCATCGAAGCTATAGGGGAAGTTGTGACTTCTGGGATCCTGCACACCCCTAGCCCGAACTCGCGCAGCGTACTTTCTTGCTACCTTTTTCTTGAGCTTCTCGCGTGCGAACTTTGCAGCCTTCTTAGCTGCTTTCTTGGCCAAACCAGCGGCTCCACTCAGGGCGGTTGCGACAATCTTCAAGCCGTCAAGAGCCTTCGCCGTGTCCGGTCGCACACGAATCGTGATTGGTGGAAGGATTCCGAGCAGCCCGGAACCACCCAGAACTTCATACTCAACGGTGTCTGTTGTCCCGTTTGGTGTCCCGCCTTCGGACTGTTCGAGATCCTGACCTGCCTTGATTCTTCGGACCAGTTGTTTTTAGAAACTGGCCTCCACTGACCCGGCTCGGCGCGATATCGCTGGCGCTCTCGTAGGTCACCGCCATGTAGCGTGCGCCGCTGCCGTCGTAGAGGTAGAGCTCGCGACCGCCGCTGCCGCCATCGAGCAAGACTTCGCGCTGCTGGTTAGAGCCGTCGTAAGAAAAATCCCAGGTGATCGCTTCGCCGCTGGCGGCCACCTCTTCACGGCGGGTGGCGTTGCCGGCCGGATCGTAGTCGTAGTAGACGCTCAGGTCGCCGACCAGGCTCACCGGCGCGTGGAAGTCGCCTCCTGTGAGCGTGCCGTCGCCATAGCCCTCCCCGGCCGAGCCGTAGTCCATGGCGGCTGCAGCGCCACTGGCCGCGGCGGATCGAGCGCGGCTTGGTGCCTATGGCTCGTGCTAGGCCTCGTGGCCCGCATGCGCCGCCGCCAGATCAAAGTGGCGAATCTCGCGAATCTCTCGGGCTAGCTCGGCGCGGAAGTCGGGATGGGCGATGCCGATGAGTAGCTCGGCTCGCTCGCGCAGGGTCTTGCCCCACAGGTTGACGGCGCCGTACTCGCTCACCACCCAGCGCACGTGGCCGCGCGTGGTCACGACGCCGGCCCCGGGCCTCAGCGTGGACACGATGCGTGACACCTGGCCGCCCATGGCCGTCGAGCGCAGGGCGATGATGGGCTTGCCACCTTTGGATCGAGCGGCACCGCGGATGAAGTCCATCTGGCCACCGATGCCTGAGTAGATGTGATGGCCAATCGAGTCGGCGCAAACCTGGCCGCTCAAGTCGATCTCTAGGGCTGAGTTGATCGCGGTGACCTTGGGATTCATGCTGATGAGCTTGGTGTCATTGGTGCGATCGCAGGGATGAAACTCGATGCGCATGTTTTCGTGAACGTGATCGAAAAGCATCTGCGTGCCAGAGACAAAGCTTGTCACCGTGCGGAAGCGATGCACTTCCTTGAGGCGATTGGTGATGACGCCGCCTTCGAGGAGCGGCACAAGGCCGTCGCTGAACATTTCGGTGTGCACACCGAGGTCGTGCTTGTTGCTAAGGCGCGCCAGGACGGCATCGGGGATGGCGCCAATGCCGAGCTGCAGGGTGGCTCCGTCTTCGACCAGATCCGCGATGAGCTCGCCGATGCGCGCCTCGACCTCTGTCTGCGCGCATGGCTCTGCTTCGGCGAGCGCTCGATCCGTGACGCAGAAGGCGCTTACCCGCGAGAGCGGCACCACCGTGTGACCGTGGGTGCGCGGCATGCGCATGTTGATTTCGGCCAGGACGATGCGAGCGTGATCGGCGGCGGCCATTGCGGTGTCGACGCTGGTGCCCAGGGTGCAGTTGCCATGCACGTCGGGGGGCGAGAGTTGCAAGAGCGCGACATCCAGCGGCACTTCACCGGTCTTGAAGAGCCAGGGAATCTCCGACAGGAAGATGGGCAAGGCATCGGCCCAGCCCTCGGCGATCGCCTTGCGACAGCCCGGGCCCGCGAAGAGCGAGTTGGAGTGCAGACGGCCGCGCGCGCTGGGCGCCATGAATGAATGGCTGCCCGCCGTGTGCAGGTGGTAGAGCTGCACGCTCTGCAAGTCCTCGCGAGCGGCGAGCGCATCGATCAGTGGTACCGGCGTGGCGCAGGCGCCGTGCAGGAAGACCCGATCGCCGCTCGAGATGCGGCCGACGACGTCTTCAGGAGTTTCGGCGCGGGCGCGCCAGTTGGCTTCGGTTCTCATGGGGATGAGCGCATGGGGATGGAGCGATGTGTGAGCGTGTTGCCAGGGCTTCTCCCGACGACATCGCTCGCGCCGAGCACATCCCTCGCATGTGTCTCCGGAACCCAGCCAGGGCGGCAGGCCAGCGCCACATGGCTGGCCTGTAGTTCGGTGTTTTACCTAGCTAGTTCGCGGGCGCCGTGGCAGTCGGCGCTTTGTCCGCGGCTGGCTTGGCGGGCGCTTTGCCAGCTCCGCCCTTGGCCGGCGCTGCTGCTGGTGCCTTGGCTGGTGGCGTTGCGCCGTCCGTTGTGCCTTGCGTCGCGCCCTCTGCGCCTTCCGTTGCACCCTCTGCGCCTTCGGGCGCCGCGTCCTCCAGAGCTTTCACACCCGCGGGCGTCTCCACCGACTCATCCTCATCCAAGGACAGAGCTTCGGCATGCACCGTCGAGCGATAGGTCTCTTCCAGCGCATTGAGCTCTTTGTCGATGCGCTCTTTGTCAGCCTCGGTCAACACCCGGCGGGTCTTGGGCTCGAGCACCTTGGGTAGCGCGGTGCCTTCGCCAGAGTTTGGCAAGACGATGGTCACCTGGTTCTCGGACTTGGCGACTTTGCGATAGGCCTGAATCGCCCGCTGCTGCACGTAGAGCGGATCGAGGGTCGAGGAGATGATGAGCTGCTGCTTGGCGACGCGAATGGCCTCCAGCACTTTGATGGCGGCTTCCTTCTTGGTCTTGGCCAAAACGAAGCGCTGGCGCTCGAGCTCTTGCTTGGTGGCAATCTTGCGCTCAATAGCTTTGGCCACCTCTTCGGGGAAGTGAATCTCGCCGATGTCGACGCTCTCGATGAGGATCGGCGTCGGCTTGCCGGTCGCAGGATCGGTCTCGATGCTGGAGCGCAGCTCGTCTTCGATGCGCGCGCGTACCTTGGGAGTCTCGAGCTGGATGGCCAGCGCGGAGAAGGCGGTGACTTCCTCCCGAACGATGGTGCGCAGACGCTCCTCGACGTTCCACTTGTACCAGTCGCTGCCGCCCCAATCCTCGACCACTTCCTTGACGGTGCCTGGTCGCAAACGAATGCGGGTGTTGACCTCGAACTCGACGCTCAGGTTCTCTGAGGTGAGCAGCTTGAAGTCCTCTTTATAGGACTTGGCGCGCATGTCGATGTTGATGGTCGACAGGCGCCAGCTAACACCGGTACTGGCCGGGCCAGCCAAGTCGTCGCGGAACTCCATCTTGCCAAACACGAGCGGCGTGTAGAACACGTAGCCTTCGTGACCAGCGGGAACTTCGGGGTTGGTGCAGGCGGCGGTGCCGGCCAGCGCGAGAAAGGCGGTGAGCAGGAATTTGTTCATGGTCATTCTCTATTTGCCCATCTGCATGATGACGGGGCTGGAGCCCTGCTCGTTCATGGGCATGATCAGGAAGTTAGTATTTTTGGAGTCGGCAAGGTCTTCGATGGCGCGCAGGGCCTCGAACTGCAGGAACATGGGATCGAGAGTCTTGCGGATGATCTGCTGGGCCTCGGCGATGCCCTTGGCCTCGGCGATACCGATGCGAATCTCCTCGCTGGCGATGGCGGCTTGAATCTCCGCGCGATCGTTGTCCTCGTTGGTGACCAGCTTGCGAACCACCGCGTCGACAATCTGCTGCGGGTAGTTGATGTCGCCGATGTCGACGCTCTCGAAGATGACCGGCTTGCCCTGATAGCGCTGGGCCATGTCGGCCAACACCTCATCGCCAATCTGGCGCATGCGATCTTTGATCTCGAAAGGCTTGAGCACCTGCACTCGGTTTCGCACAGCCGAGCGGAACTGATCGCGCACGTTGCTCACGTACCAATTCTCGCCACCGAACTCATCGACCAGCTCGCGAATCATTTTCGGATTCGGGCGGATAC
>JAHEAK010000462.1 GCA_024642805.1 Kofleriaceae bacterium
GGCGTCGGGCCTGCCACCTTCACTGGCCAACAGACAAATGCCGCCCGAGCACTCCTGACCTTGCGGGCAATTGCCAGTCTCGGAGCATTCGAGGCCTGGCTGATACTGAGGACTCGCCGGCGCTGACCTCAATGCGCTTGCTGTCGACCGTAACGTGATCGATGTTGGCGCCGAGGGAGTCAGAGACGCGCCCTCGCACGACCAGGCTCGAGCCTTCTGCCGCCTCGACGAAGGCGCCTGGAGCCGGGCTCACAAGTTCGATACCTAGGCCATCGTCGGCCACCCGAATGGACATCCTGTCAGAGCCGCTCTTGACCGTGAAATAGCCTGGACTGGCAAAGGTGGCGATCCAGCGATTGCCAGAGCGAGCCTCGATGCTCACCCCGGTGCTTGGCTCCACTTGCAGGGGCGCGCCAGCGGTCTGCGCACGAATGGAACCACCAACGGGCACCCAGCGCGTGGGGATGCTCAGGGAACCGACCGTGTCGCAGCTGCCCTGGCATTCCAGGAGTTCTTCATCCGCAGACGGACCGGAGGCACAGGCCGTGATTGCCATGGCGAGAAGACAGGCGGTGAGGGCCGTGATGCTGTTTGGGATACGCATGATCATTCCGGATAAATGCAGCACTTGACGTGACCAGGCGCCGATGGGCACTTGCGGCGCAGGGCGGTGCTACCGGTCGGGCAAAAGGCCTCTTCCTGGCCATCCGCGTCGGGATCGAGGTTGGTACACACGCCGGGACTGCCATCGTCCGCAGCGCAGCAATCACCCTCTAGGCCAGGTTCGGAGGACGATGGCGCCGTGCACTGCGCCAGGGCAGGGGCGCTCTCCTGCACGGGCGAGGGCTCGAAGCTGGTGCTGGCAAACACGGCATTGGGATCGATGTCGCTCAGCGTGCCAGTCATGATCGCACCATCTGGCGAGAGCTTCACGGTGGCTTCATCAAGACCGACGATGCGGTTGATGCCATTGCGAGCAAGATCTACACGTGGCACAGGCAACTTGGAAAGGCGGGCCAAGAGTGCCTCGACGTAGCCTGGGGCAATGCCCAGAACAATGCGTTCGATGGCCTCGCCCTTCAATCCTGCAAAGGCCTGCACGCGCAAATCGATGTGGATGTCCCTAGGATCGAAACTCGGAGTCATGCGCAAGACGCCGCGCTCGAGATGAAAGGCAACATCGGCTTCCACGGCCACGACGGCTGTGGCTGCGAGTTGACCGATGTCAGTACCACCACGAATATCGATTTGGATCTCGCCAACGGAGAGTGTGATTGCGCCGTCTCGGGTGTCGAAGACCGGTGGCAGATTGGCCTCGCCACTCACGTCGAGCCAGAGGTTGAGTTGTTGAAGGAAGCGAAGCTCCCCATCGAGCTTGTCCTTAAGAATGCTCTCGTCAAAGTCAGCTCGCAGCGCACCCTTTTGCCAGAGCGCGAATCCAAACTGGTTGACGAAGGCAAGCTCGAGCCCAACACTCGTCTGGCCCGCGGGCACCTGATCCAGAAGATCGCCCCGCTCATCCGAGCTGGTGTCGAGGGGACCGCTCTGCTCACAAGCGCCGAGGCACATCGCAGCACTCAAGATGCTGGCGTTTAGCAACGCGGCCAAGTGGCGGGAAGGGCGCATGCGCATGTGTAGTGCAATCTCGGTGCCCGTCCGCACCCGCAGAATGTTCGTTTAGTTTCAGTCGCTTACTTGGCGTGTCCAGAAGCAGCTGTGGTCGAGGAGGGCTCTCGCCAGGCGCAGCCGGTGCCATTGGTACTCCCCGCGATCCCGACCAGCGGCACCAGCAAGGACTTCACGTGGGCGCGCCTAGCTGTGAGCAGACGGCAAGAAAACTGTCACTGGGCGCCGATGATGCCTCCATTGTGGCGTATGAGCTCTCATGTTTCTTAGGCGCGGTGCCGTGACTCTTGCCAATTTGTTACCGTCTCCGGGGGGCAGAGACGATCCTAGCTTGTGTACGCTAGGCCGTCTGTACGATGTCCGGAGCCGAGCAGACAGACTTCGCTAAGGCGCAAGACGCCCATGAAGTCGTCGACGTCGGAAGGTCCCACGAGGAAGCGTGGCGAGCAAGGCTGAGTCGGCAGCTGACCCGCCTGGCCGCGATCCTAACTCCTATCGTTCTGCTCCCCGCTCTTTGGGGCACCGATGACCCTCGACTCAAGACGGTATTGGTGCTGGTCACGGTGACAGTGACTGCGTCCTTGGTTCTTCTCTCGCACCCGCGGACGCCACAATCGGTTCGCGGTGCCGGTGTGGTTGTGGTCTTTGCCGTGATCGGCTTTGCAGGCTACGGGACCCTTGGCTACCTGAGCGGTCCAGGTGTCGCAGTAGCGGCATCGGTAGCGCTCGCGGGCTTGCTCTTTGGTCGCAAAGGCATGCTCTTGACCACAGCTGGTATTGCGCTCGTGGTCGGTCTGCTTGGCACGCTGATGGTGCAAGGCGTTCTGCGCGCACCTCTGATTAGCGACATCTCACCAACGCGGGCACAGCCATGGATACGCTCGTCGGTGATCTCGCTGCTACTCGTGCTGATCATCGGCGCAGTCGTCACCTGGGTCGTCGAGAACATCGAGTCGGCGCTGGCTCGCGTTGCTAAGGAGTCTCGACGGCGGGAAGAGGCAGAGCTTCACGTGCAGCAGGCCCAGCGAACCGAGCTCGTGGCACAGCTCGCGGCCGGCGTGGCCCACGACCTGAATAACTACCTAACCGTTATCTCGGCCTGGAGTGGGATGATTGCCAGCTCGCCAAAGCAGATCAACTTGGGCGAGGCCAGCGAAGCGATTTCTGAAGCGATCGAGCACGCCAGCTCGCTCACCCGCCGCTTGCTGATGCTGGTGCGCAGGGATATTGCCGAGGTCGAGCCCATCGATCTGCGCGAGTTCTTGGACACCAACGAACAGATTCTCAAGGCCTTGCTGCCCATGGGAGTCGCGCTGCACACCGAAAGTGACGCTTCGGTCTGGTGCGAAATGGACCGAGGACAGCTGCATCAAGTGCTGTTGAATCTGGCCGTCAATGCCAGAGACGCGATGCCCAAAGGTGGCTCCTTGCGCATCGAGGCCCGCCATCGCGCGGCAACCGCCGGTGTCGGTCGACTGGGCCCAATTCCAAAAGGCGATTGGGTGGTGCTCTCTGTTTCCGACACCGGAGTTGGTATGGATGAAGGCTTGGCTCGTCGCGCCTTTGAGCCCTTCTTCACGACCAAAGGGGTCGGCAAGGGCACGGGCCTTGGGCTCGCAACTATCGCGGCTATCGTCGAACACTGCGGGGGTCACCTGGTCTTGCAGACGCAGCCAGGAAAGGGAACCTGCATCGAAGTTTGGTTGCGCAGCACGGCGCCTGCCAAGGAGAGCCGGCGGCACACATCTTCTGAAGGTGCGCCCGCCTTGGATGGACTGCGTGTGCTCTTGGTCGAAGACATCGAAAGCGTGTTGCGCGCGTCGGCTCTAACCCTGAGCGAGAGCGGTGCCGTCGTGGTCACGGCAGCCGATGGCGATCAGGCCCTGGCGCGTATTGCCGAGCAGCCCTTTGATGCCTTGTGTTCTGACGTCGTCATGCCCGGCGCGTCGGTCACGACCGTTGCCGAAGCCTTCGCGGAGGCAAATCCAGGCGGCGTTATGCTGCTGTGCTCTGGATTCGTCGGCGAGGAGAGCGTGCGGCGAGACATCGAGCGCGGACGCTATGCCTACCTCGAGAAACCATACACGCCCTTGGCACTGGTGACGATGCTCGCAAAACTCGACGCCGGGAAGTCCAAGCAGGTGGGATAGACATGCGATGTGAGCGCCGGCCCGGTCGCGGCGGTGCTAACGGAGCGCGCCGATCGCTTGCAGGGCTCTGACCAAAGTCTTGGCTACCGAGGGCGCTGGCTCACGTCCAGATGTCAGCATGTCCTGATTGAGCTCGATCTCAATGCCCAGGTAGAGCTTGGCCGGGAAGCGCTTGCGCAGAGCTGTCGTTAGACCATCTGCATTGCCCCTGTAGGGGTAGTTGCGGCGGATGCGCATGGCGGGCGTCTTCTGCACAAGCTCGGCTTGCCAGCGCAGGCATAGGGATTGTTCGGCGGAGCGCGCTGGGTCGTAGAGCAGTCCAAGGTCCGCGTTGCGGACCTGGCTATTTAGGGTGCCCGTGAAGCTGTGAATGGCCAGGTGCAGGGTGCAAGCTCGCCGTTGGGCCGCGGCGGTGATGGTCTCTTCGACGAGAGTACGATGCGGGGTGTAGTGAGTTCGGATCAGGTGTTCTCGCTCGGAGGCAGCGAGCTTCGTTGAGAACTCCGAGAAGAGCCCCGCATGTCCAATGCTGCGATTTAGATCGACGACAAGGCGACTGTCGCGGCAGGCAAGGAGGGGCACATCGAGAAGAGAACGCATCTGGCGCGCCACCTCGAGCGCGCCGATGTCGTAGCCACGATGGCTCTCGAGTGCTCGCCTGGCGGCCGCGCCTTGGAAGAGTTCTCGATAGGCCGCCGGAACCTGGTTGCCACCGTGTTCACAGGTCAGCAAGACAGCATCAAAGGGCATCGGCGGCTCGGAAGTGCTCACCTTTTACCAGGCAGTCCGCAAGGCGCCTGTAGACCGCCTGCAGTTGGCTGCGTGAAGGCGCCGGGCCGGTCGCGCGCAGGATACGCCGGGCCAAACAGCCCTCGTCGATGATGAGTTGCAGAGCCGTCTCGTGGGCTTGCAGGCTGGGCGTGATGGTACGACGCGTCTGCAGGAGGTGGTGCCACAGCTCGCTCATGCGCGCGGAGCCGGTGCCCGGGTAGCCAAACGCATCGAGGAATGCGCGATTGTCGACAATGGAGTCGCCGGCATCGCGAATAGCACCATCGTGGATTTTGGCCAGCTCGAGCTCGTGCCAGCCTTTCTGGCTGTCGAGACTGCACCAGCTCTCGTCGACCATCGCATGGACCAGATCGAC
>JAHEAK010000463.1 GCA_024642805.1 Kofleriaceae bacterium
CTTTGCAGCCCGGCGAGCTCGAAGCCCTGGAAGCTGAACGAGCACGCCTGGCCAGCGTCGACAAGTTGCAAAGCAGTGCCGCCGAGTGTGAGTCGCTGCTCTATGGGTGCGACGGATCGGCGGTGGATCGACTCAATCAAGCGGCCCGCAGTCTAGAAACCGGTGCCCGCCTGGATGGCTCGCTGCGGGCATGTGCACAGCTGGTTGCCGAAGCCAAGACCCTGGCCGAAGAGGCGGCCCGCTCCATCGAGCGCTACGCGGCCAACCTGGACGCGGATCCCGAGCGCCTGGCCGAAGTCGACGATCGCCTGGCCCTCATCCGCAAGCTCTCGCGCAAGCACGGCGGCAGCGTCGACGAGCTCATCGAGCGGGTGGCGGCCCTCAGCCTCGAGCTCGACGAGCTGGATCACCGCGACGAGCGCCTGGCCAAGTTGCAGGCCGAATGCGCCGAGGCCGAAAGCGCCGCCAAGAAGATCGCCGCAAGCCTGCACAAGCGCCGGAAGAAAGCGGCAGGCACGCTGGAGGGCGAAGTCACGCCCGCTCTGGTCGCGCTTGGCATGGGCGGCGCGCAGCTCATCGTCCACATCGAAAGCGCCAGCCTCGGTAGCGAGGGCAGCGATCGCGTCGAGTTCCTGCTGGCGGCAAATCCGGGCGAGACCGCCAAAGCGCTCTCGCGAGTGGCCTCGGGCGGCGAGCTCTCGCGCATCATGCTGGCGCTGAAGATGGTCCTGCGCCGCGCCGACAACGTCGCAAGCTACGTCTTCGACGAGGTCGACACCGGAATCGGCGGCGGCACGGCGGAGGTCGTGGGTCAGCAAATTCGCCAGGTGGCCGACGAGCGCCAGGTGCTGTGCGTGACCCACTTGCCGCAGATTGCTGCCTTTGCGGACCTGCACTTCCACGTGGCCAAGACCCATCGCGAGGGGCGCACGGAAACCCTGGTCGAGCGCCTATCGGAGGCCCAGCGCCACGAGGAAATCGCCCGGATGGTCGGCGGCGTCAAGGTCTCGGCACAGGCCAAGGCCCACGCCAAGGCCATGCTGGTGGCAGCGCGCGCCCAGCCCTAGCGAGCGACGCAAGCGCGGCACAGGGCCGCGCACCATCGCCCGGCCCTTGCCTTAGGTGTTGGGGCTGCGGCGAACGGCCCGGCGAGAGCGCTTGTGGCCCTTTTCCTTGCCGGAAGAGCCTGGTCGGCTGCGGTCGGTCCAGCGATAGCTTGGCTGGCCAGGAGCACGGAAATCCACGTGCACAAAGCCCGAGGTCGGGTAGATGCCAACGCCCATTCCGCCTGGATCCAGAGAATCGGCGAAGGCGCGCAGGTTCTTGATGCTCACGCCCTTGATGCGAATGTCCATCGCGGAGGCGTGGTAGTGGCGGCTGCCCTCGTTGCGCTGGAATCGGAAGCCCGACACCAGCTGGACCTGCTTGCCTTCGAAGTGGTCCTGGATGCGTGAGAGGGTCTCGTAGAGGCGGGGGTCCACCGAGCGCTCCTCGTGGGTGCGCCGACAGCGGAAGAGGTGGTCGAGCTTGGCCAGGGACTCCTCGTCGAACTCGCCATTTTCGTCGTAGAGCTTGACCCGGAGCTCCTCCTTGAAGTTTTCGCTGCTGACCCAAAGCTCGCCCGAGGGCTTCTCCAGGGGCTCTTCCCGCAGGGTGGCGGTGCCGACGGCATGGCCGCTAAAGACCTGGCGCTTGCCCTTGGCGCGCTTGCCTGGACGGTCAGCTCGGGATTTGGAGCCGGCGGTGGCGGTCGAGTTGCGGGCCTGCGCGACTCCGCCCCACTCGCCTGCGAGGGGTGCTGCCAAGATCAAGGCAGCGGCGACAAAGACTGTGAATAGAGTTTTGGGTCGTAGCATATGATTTGATCAGCTCAGGGAGCGTGCGGGACGCCTGCAGCGATGTCAAAAAAGCGAGGACTCATCGTCTAAGGGCCAGTTGCCCCTAATCAGCGCTGGAAGGCTACTCCCTGGCGCCACCCTCTTCAAGCAGCGACTCCAGTTCGATGTGGAGCAGCTCGATCCCCAGCTTCTCGGCAACTTCGAAGATGCGCTGGTCCCGGTAGAATTCTCCGAAACATATTCGGGTGATACCTGCGTTCATCAGGGCCTTGAAACAGTTCCAGCAGGGGCTGGCAGTGACGTAAACACAGCTCTTATCGATGTTGATTCCGCTGCGGGCGGCCTGCAGAATTGCGTTCACTTCCGCATGGATCGTGCCAACACAGTGGTCGTTTTCCATCATGTGACCGACCTCCGTGCAGTGCGGCATCCCTCGAATGGAGCCGTTGTAGCCGGTCGAGAGAATCATGCGATCGCGAACCAGCACCGCGCCGACGAACTTGCGGTGACAGGTGGAGCGGGTGGAAACCACCTTGGCGATGTTCATGAAGTAACTGTCCCAGGGGGCGCGTGCGTGGGTGCTTTCAGGCATGGCCGGGAATCTACGCCGGGGGTCTGAGACTGGCCGCAACCGGGGGTGCTATGTTCCGCCGCGCTTATGGCTAGCAACGGCAAGTACTCGGACTCTCTCAACCTTCCCTCGACGGATTTTCCCATGCGCGCCGGTCTGGCGACCCGTGAGCCTGAGTTTCTGGCTGGTTGGGAAAAGGCGGATCTCTACAAACAGATCCAGGAAAAGCGCAAAGACTCGCCGAGTTTCATCCTGCACGACGGACCGCCCTACGCAAACGGCAACATCCACTACGGGCACATCCTCAACAAGCTGCTCAAGGATCTGGTCGTCAAGTACAAGACCATGGCCGGCTTTCGCGCGCCTTTCGTGCCCGGCTGGGACACCCACGGTCTGCCCATTGAGCTGGCCGTCGATCGCGAGCTCGGTAAGAAGAAGCGCGAGATGAGCGCCGAGCAGATTCGCGAAGCCTGTCGCGAGTACGCCGAGAAGTTCGTCGACATACAGCGCGACGAATTCAAGCGCCTCGGTGTCTTTGGCGACTGGGACAATCCCTATCTGACCCTCGACAAGAGTTACGAGGCCGGCATCGTCACGGCACTGGCGGCCTTCGCGCGTGAAGGCTATCTATACCGCGGCAAAAAGCCCGTCTACTGGTGTCCAAAGGATCGCACCGCACTGGCAGAGGCCGAGATCGAATACGCCGATCACCGATCGCCATCGATCTACGTGCGCATGCCCATGATCGACTTCGATGCGGGCTCTGTGCACGACAAGCTTGCCGGCAAGACCCTGGCCCTGGTCATCTGGACGACCACGCCATGGACCATGCCCGCAAACCTGGCGGTCGTCGCGCACCCGGATCTGGAGTACGTCGCCCTGCCCTCGCCGAAAGGCGCCGGTGAGTACCTGCTGGTTGCCAAAGGCCTGGCCGAGAAATTTCTCAAGGCCATCGGCGCGGAGCTCGAGCAGGCTAGCTGGCTCGACATCAGTAAGGACAAGCTGCTGCTCCTCGAGGGCCAGCGCTACCAGCATCCCTTCATCGAGGCGCCCAAAGCCGAGAACGACTTCAAGCTCTGGTTTGCCGATTACGTCACTCTCGAGCAGGGCACGGGTCTGGTGCACACAGCTCCCGGCCACGGCGTCGACGACTACAAGACCGGCATGAGCCACGGCCTCGAGGTCTACGCGCCCATCGACAACGCCGGTCGCTTCACCCAGGAGGTGCCGCAGTGGGCAGGTCTGAAGACGGCGGAGGCCAATCCCAAGATCGTCGAGTTCCTGCACCAGAACGGCACCTTGCTCAACAAGCCCGGCGAAGGTGTTGAGCACAGTTATCCTCACTGCTGGCGCTGCAAAGATCCGGTGCTCTTTCGCGCCACCGATCAGTGGTTCATTTCGATCGATCACAACGATTTGCGCGGCAGAGCCCGTGCGGCGATCGCCGAGACCGAGTGGATCCCAGCCTTCGGCGAAGATCGCATCGACGGCATGATCAAAAATCGCCCAGACTGGGTGCTCTCGCGCCAGCGGCTGTGGGGCACGCCGATACCGGCTTTCTATTGTAAGGCCTGTGGAGAGGTGCACGCCGAAGCCGAGACGATGGACTTCGTCGCCGAGCTCTTCCGACGTGAGGGAGCCATGGCCTGGTACACAAGACCGAGCTCCGAGCTGATGCCCGCGGGCACCAAGTGCGCATGTGGCTCGACAGAGTTCGAGACCGAGCGTGCCATCGTCGATGTGTGGTTCGAGTCTGGTTGCTCGTGGCTGGCGGTTGCCAAGGAGCGCGCCGAGCTCGGGGATGTCGACCTCTACCTCGAAGGCTCGGATCAGCATCGTGGCTGGTTCCACTCCTCGCTCCTGGTCGGCCTGGGCGTGGCTAACAAAGCCCCCTACAAGACCGTGCTCACCCACGGCTTCGTGCTCGACTCGACTGGCAAACCCTACTCCAAGAGCACCATCGAGAAGGCGCGCCGCGAAGGCAAGAAGATCGAGTACATCGCGCCTGACGACGTGATGAGCAAGAACGGCGCGGAGATGTTCCGCCTGTGGGTGGCCTCGACCGAGTTTCGGCGAGACATCCCGTACTCAGAAGAAATCTTAAACGGATTATCTGACTGGTACCGCAAGTTCCGCAACTCGTGTCGCTACATGCTCGGCAACTTGAAGGACTACCAGCCCGATCAGCATCCGCTCGGAGCACAGACTCTCAGCGAGCTGGACGCACTGGCTCTGGGCCGCCTGCACGACCTGGTCGCACGCGTAAACAAAGCCTACGAAGCCTACGAGTTTCACACGGTCTACCGCAGTCTCGTCGACTACGTGGCCGTCGACTTGAGCGCTCTGTACCTGGACGTTGTCAAGGACGAGCTGTACTCGGCCCGCGCCGACGCGCCATCGCGACGCGCCATTCAGGCGGTACTCTTCACCATCACCTCGGCACTGGCGCGACTCGCCGCCCCGATCCTGTGTTTCACCGCCG
>JAHEAK010000464.1 GCA_024642805.1 Kofleriaceae bacterium
CCACGCCGACACCCGCCAGCGCGGCGAACACGAGGGCAACCAGGTAGATGCCTTGCTTGCTCATTGAATCTGCACTCCCCAGGTCTGTCGCTGAAAACAGCCCGAAGCGGTATCGAGCTCGCAGGCCCAGGAGTCAGCGCCGCAAGGCAAAGCCCGCGCAGGACCCGAAACTCGATCGCTAACTTCGACCCGAATCGCCAGGGCGTCGCCTGGCTGATACGCGCTGGGATCGACGAGGTAGCTGGCGGAGCTGTAGCCGACAATCTCCTCGAAGTTGGCGCTGCCGGGCTCTTGCAGGAACCAGTGAAAACGCGCCTCGCCGAGCACCGGATCATCATCGACCGCGAGCGGGAAGGCATCCAGAGCATCGAGCACCGAGAGCACGGAGAAGCGCCGCGCTCCGTCGGCGCTATCGACCAGATAGTAGGAGTCCTCAATCGGCGTGGGATCCATGCCCTGCAAGCAAGGCGGACCATCGGGACCGACCACGAAGTCCTTGCGCACTTCGTCGCTGCCACCGAAGGCATCGCTCGCGCGCATGATGACGCCCCACGAGCCTTCCACATCGGGAACCAAGATCTGGCCATCGCCTCGTGCCGAGAAGATGCGCAAGCTCGGATTGGAGCCAGGAGGAGGCAAGAGCTGCCAGTCCAGAGACAGCTCGTCGCCATCGCCATCGACCAGACCTCGCTCGACGAACTCGGGAACAGGGATGAGGTTAATGACCCGAGAGAGCACGAAGGGGCCGCCGACGCCTTCGCGATAGCCACTCACCTGCATGTCCATAGAAGGATCGCGATTGCTGACATCGACGGTGAAGATGTCGGGCTGTACTCGCGTGGCCCCGAGGGAGTCGGTGACGCGAAGCTGCACCTCGAGGGTCTCGTGACTCACGATTTCGACCGTGAAACGATCGTCGAGCTCGCCGGTGAAGGGCTCGCCGACGGCGATGCAACGGGGCGAGCGACCATCGAGGCAGGACTGGGCCTGCCAGTGCGCCTGCAGACCGATGATGTTGTCGTCGACGGTCTTGGTGGCATCGAAGGCCAGCACATCGCCGACGTGGAAGGGGCCAGACTGGGCGACTCGGATGCCGGGAACCGGCGCTTCATTGATGTCGTTGGTGAAGAAACAGGCGCCGCTAAAGCTCGACACAGCGAGCCCCAAAAGGGCAATCGCCACGCGTCTCGCTATGCCATGGTCTGCCAACATCAGCACTCGGGGCCGTGACAATGCAACTCGCTTGCCGGCCCTAAGCGGACATAATCGCACGAAATACCACGGTGCAGGGTCTGGCATCGGGAGGAAGCGCGACTTTGCTGTCGCGGAAGTGGCTCACTGGGAGAAACAGGCGATGCGCGGCTTGTCCCTCAGGGTGCAGCTATCGCGCAGGACCAGGTAGCGAGAATCGACGAGCTCTCCTGCGGCGTTAAGGACTTCAACCAGGTGGCGACCGCCGGCAAGCTTGATGAGGCCGCCACTCTCAGCCTTGTGAGTGCCAATCTTGACACGCAGGCCCTTGCTGAGGGCGAGCTTAATGGTGACTGGCGGCAGAAGGCTACCCTTTAGGGTCTTCTGCTCTCCCGCCTTGAGGACGATCTCCTGCTGCCAGCGTAGGCCGGTGCCCGATTGCACGCAGCTCACCTGGTGTGGACCAGGCGCCAACAGGTGGCGCTTGCTCGCGGATGCCCGACCGAGAGCCTTGCCATCGACCACCACATCACACCATGGCGTAATCGAGACGATGAGCTGGGCCGGCTCGGGATCGGGATCGATTGGCGAATCGATTGGCCGGGCCTCGACGATGGGCGCGGCATCCGCAGGCGGCGCGACAGGCGAGCTAATTCGATCGCTTCGTCGACCCGTGCGGCCAGACCTTGCGTCAGCCGCAGCCTTTGCACCGGCATCGACCAGTCCCGCATCCGCCTGCGCACCAGCTGCCGCCATGGGCACAAGGATCGCGGCATCCTCGCTGGCGTCTTCGGCGATGCCGCTAGCATCCTCAGACCCGGCATCCGCATAGCTTGAGAGCGGGCGATCGGGGCGCGTGAACTGAAAGAAGAGTCCAACGAAAGCCGTGACGATCATCGGGCCGGCAACGGCGATCCAGATTCGTTGCCCCTTGCGAGTGGCGAGTGAATCGACCAAGGCTTTGGCTTGCAGGTTCTCAGGCTCGAGCTGCAGCACGCGTTGCGCCAACGCGACGGCCAGCGGCACGCGTTTATGCGAGGCCATCTTGCGGGCGGTCTGCAGATTGCCGCTGATGGCCTGCCCACGCATGCGATCGATGCTGTCGATGGGATTGCAGAAGTACTCGACGAGCAGTGCATCGGCATCCGGAAAGCCGCCGTTGCTCACGACCTCCAGCAGGGCCGCTTCGGCTTCTTCGGGGCTCTGATACCGATCCTTGGCATCTCGCTGCATCAAGGTGTCGATGACTCGGCTCAGTTCGCGGCCCATGGCTGGCGCCAGGTGTTCAACGGGTCGGCGATTTCCCGCGAGCATGGCGGCCACCACTTGTGCGCTGGTGCCGCTATAGGGAAGCGTGCCGGTTGCCAATCGATAGAGAGTCGCGCCAAGCGAGTAGAGATCCGAGCGGCCATCGACGGACTCGGAACAGGCCTGCTCTGGTGACATATACGCTGGCGTCCCCAGGATGGCGCCCGTGCGTGTGACCACCGAGTCATCGTCGTCGACCCGTGCCACACCAAAGTCGGCGAGCACCAGTCGCCCCTTGCTGGTGACCATCACGTTGGCAGGTTTGATGTCGCGGTGCACGATGCCCTGGCCTTGGGCAACGGCCAGCGCCCGACAAATGGCGACACCGATCGCGGCGACGAGCTCGGCAAGAGGCACGGCCCGATCCTCGAAGAGCTCGGCCAGACTGGCGCCATCGATGAGTTCCAAGACGATGTAGGGCGGCACCAAGTCGCCATCGACGACCTCGCCGCCACCCACATCAAAGACCCGCAGAATGTGTTCGTGATCGAGGATGGCCGCGGCACGGGCCTCGCGCTTGAAACGCGATGCTGCTTCCTTGCGACGGGCGAGGTGCGGGAACATCACTTTGACCGCGACGAGTCGGTTGAGTTGCGTGTCGCGGGCTTCGAAGACGGTTGCCATGCCGCCCTCGCCGAGCTCGCGAGTGAGTTCGTAACGCCCGAGGCGCATGCCCACGCAAGCCACTTGCTGACGTGGCGCAGCACCGCCCGTGTCCCTGGCGTGCGCGCGAGAGCCGGCCGCAGGTTTTACGCCTGAAGCGTCGACCGTTTCGTCGTTGCCAATCGCCGAATCAGGATTTTTGGGCGTAGAGGACGTAATTCGATCCCTCGGCCGCGCGTGAGTCTTTGCTGGCGGATGCCAGTTGTTGGGCCAGCTCTTTTTCGCTGCTGAAACCACCACTGGTGGCAAGACCGATTACCAGGCGCGCTTGCTCGGCGAGCTGCGTAGCCCCCGAATCGAGCCAGGTGTGGCGATTGGCATCGAAGCCGCTCACCAAGGCTGCGCCTAGAGCCTCCACCTCATCGAGGGGACAGGTGGCGACGAAGTCAGTTCCGCCCAGGTGTCCCAAAAACGATCCGTTCTTGGCGCGAAGCTCGGTGAGCACGAAGTTGGCGAGCGATTTGATGAACTCGGTCGAGCTGCTTTGCCCGACCGCTGCCATCAGGCCTCCAAAGCCAGCCACGCCCAGCTGCATGACGCCGAATGCATCGCTGCCGGCCATGAGCTCTTTGATGTGCGCGTCGACGCCGCCCGAGCCAGGCAAGTCGGTTGCCGCGTTGCGATCGCGCTCGCGCTGGGTGGTGCGAATGAGAGCGCGAATGCGCGCGGCTAGCTCACGCAGATCGAAGGGCTTGCCAACATAGTCGTCAGCGCCTGCGTCGAGGCCCTTTACTTTGCTCTCCACGTCGGCGAGGGCCGTCAACATGAGAATCGGAATCTTGGACAGCAGCACGTCCTGCTTGAGTTTGGCGGCGACCTGACGACCATCCATCTTGGGCATCATCACGTCGAGGACGAGCAAGTCGGGCTGATGCATCTTGGTTATCTGTACAGCTTCCGCACCGTCGCGGGCGCGAATGCACAGATAGCCTGCGTCGCCGAGGGCCATGCTGACCATGTGGGCAATGGCGTCGTCGTCTTCCGCGATCACGATTTTCTTGAACATGCCCGCTAAGCCTCACCGCATTTGTACCGCCGAACCGACTTTCGGTCAAACCTTCGCTCATTTAACCTATTGATATGATTGCACCATTGACAGCACGCTGACAACACCCGTAGCGTGGATGCTCGATGTTCAAAGAGCCTCAGCCTCGCTCTTCCCGCCTCGCCAATGGCATGCAAGTTCTCAGCGTGCCGATGCCGCACCTGCACACGCTCAGCGTCGGCGTCTACGTGAAGACCGGCTCCCGCTATGAGGTGGCGCGCGACAACGGATTGAGTCACTTCGTCGAGCACATGCTCTTCCGCGGGACTGAGAATCACCCCTCCTCCTTGGCGATCAATTTGGCCTTCGAAGCGCTCGGCAGCGGCCTGCATGCTGAAACCGCGCGCGACTACTCTCTGTACCAGGTCTCCGTCGAGCCCGATGCTCTCGGCGCATGCCTTGCCTTGCTTGCCGAAGTTTTGTCGAGGCCTCGTTTCGATGATCTCGAGCTTGAGCGACGACTCATCCTCGAGGAGTCTACCGAGGACTACGACGAAGCAGGCAAGGAAATCAATGGCTACGACCTGGTGCGCTCGCTCATGTTCGGCAGCGATCCGCTAGCCCAGCGCATCATGGGGCCGACCGCCAACCTCGAGCGCTTCGATGTGCAGGATCTGCGACGGCACTTTCAGAGTTTTTATGGTGCTAGTAATCTGGTCTGTTGCGCGGCAGGTCCCCT
>JAHEAK010000465.1 GCA_024642805.1 Kofleriaceae bacterium
AAACTTGTCGCCAGCGTCGCCTTCACTAAAGACCTCTTTGCCGGTGGCGGTCTTCTCTTCCTGGCCAATGTCGGCGACGCGCTGCAAGTGGTCGCGACCAAGCCCGGCGAAGAGATCGATCTGCTCCAAGATCTCGACGGTTGATTTTCCTTCGACCTCGACAACTGGCGCTGCGCTTTTCTTATGTTCGCTCATCGAGCCCCCTTGAAACCGGCTGAGCAGCAAGCGTACCGGTCATGGACTCCCTCGACAAGTTTGCATCTGACGGCAGGCAGGAGGCTCAGCGCTGCCAGTGCCCCGACTTGCCGCCGCGTTTCTCCTCGAGCTGAACCTCGGTGATCCGCATGCCGCGATCGACGGCCTTGCACATGTCATAGACGGTGAGCGCGGCCACGCTCACCGCCGTCAGCGCCTCCATCTCGACTCCCGTCCTATCGATGGCTTGCACCTCGGCGCGTATCTCGACTCGCGCCGGGGCACGCGTGACAACCTGCAGCTCCATGTCGACCCCCGAAATGCGCAGCGGGTGGCACAGGGGAATGAGCTCGGCGGTGCGCTTGATGGCCTGGATTCCCGCGATACGGGCAATCCCCAACACGTCGCCCTTGGCAACCTGGCCGCTCTTGATCCGCTTGGCGGTGGCCGGCTGCATAAGCACCGTGGCCGACGCAACCGCTACTCGATGGGTCTCCGCCTTGATACTCACGTCGACCATACGAGCCCTGCCCTCTTCATCGAAGTGGGTGAGCTCGCCAGGCCTTGCGACACCGGCCTTGGGCCTGGCGGCCACTACTTCTCCGGCTTGCCGAAGTCGAGTTCGACGACGGTCGGACCTTCGACGGGAAGGGTCAAGGTGCTCTCGACGCACTGGTACTTCGAGCGCTCTTCGGCACTTTGGGTCTTGCGCAGGCCGCATGCCTTGATGGTGTAGGTCGCCGGTTCAGGCTCGACAAGCTCGGAACACTTGCACTTGGCCTTCTTGCCGTTCTGCGTGCCCTTGGCGTTCTGGTATGAAAAGGCCATGCCATCCCAAGGCACGCTACGCGAGTCACCAGGCTTCACGTCGTCGTGATTCTCTGCGGCCTGAATGTCCTTGGCGCGCTCTGGCTGCGGACAGTAGGGACACACGTCTTCTGGCGAAGAGTCGCATGATGCCGTGCAGTAGGTCGGGAACATCAAAATCGACTTGGCGTTGGGTGGGGTTCCCGAGTAGGCGTAGATGACCGCCTGCCAGCCCTTATCCATGTTCAAGAACAGGCTGCTCTTGGCGCTGTTCTTGAGCACGAAGGTGACGGGCGCTGCGGGTGGAGCTTCCACACCAGCATCGGCGGGCGAGCTGGCCTGGTCGGCGTCGATGCCCTCGATGTCACCGTCGTCTGGCTTGGTGCTGTGATTGTGTCCTGGCCCGGTGCCATCACCGGACTTGCTGCCACCGCACGAGGCGATGGAGGCGGTAAGGAGAGCGGCTACTACGCATGTAAACTTCATAATTGGTCCTTGATGCTCTGTACTACTCGACGGTGACACTCTTGGCGAGATTTCGAGGTTGGTCAATGTCGGTTCCCTTGTGGTCAGCCACGTAATAGGAGAGCTGCTGAAGTGGCACCACAGAAAGTATCGGCTGCAGCTCGGGCAGCGTGTTGGGAATCATGATGACCTCGTCGGAGACAGAACCAATCTCTTTGTCTCCGCGCGAGGCAATCGCGATGACCTTGCCCTCGCGTGCCCGCACCTCGGTGAGGTTGGACACGGTCTTCTCGTAGAGCGGTCCTTGCGGCACCAGCACCACACAGGGCAGCTCCTCGTCGATCAGGGCAATAGGCCCGTGCTTCATCTCGCCAGCCGAGTAACCCTCGGCGTGGATGTAGGAGATCTCCTTGAGCTTGAGCGCGCCCTCGAGCGCAATCGGGTATTGATTGCCGCGGCCCATGAACAGGAAGCCGCGACTGTTGCCATAGCGGCGAGCAATGACCTGCAGCTGCGCACCGTGCTCGATGAGCTCTGCCATCTTGTTGGGCAGAGCCAGAAGCTCGGCCAAGAGCAGACGCGCGCGCTCGGGCGATAAGGTGCCCGTCTGCCGACCCAGGTGGATCGCCAAGAGGGTCAGCGAGACCAGCTGGGTGGTGAAGGCCTTGGTCGAAGCCACGCCAATCTCGGGACCGGCGTGGGTGTAGAAAGCGTAGTCAGACAGGCGCGGAATCGACGACTCGAGAACGTTGCTGATGGCGAGAACCTTAGCGCCGCGCTCTTTGGCCAACTGCACCGCGCCCATGGTGTCGGCGGTTTCCCCCGACTGGCTGATGGCGATGACGAGGTCGGTGTCGCGAACGACGGGATCGCGATAGCGATACTCGGAGGCCAGGTCGACCTCGACGGGGATGCGCGCAAAGTCCTCGATGAGGAACTTGCCGACCAGGCTCGAGTGATACGAGGTGCCGCACGCAACCATGACGATGCGCTTGATGTTGCTGGTGTCGACCACGATGCCGTCGAGGGTGACGTTGTCGTTCTCGAGATCGATGCGACCGGCCAGGGTGTCGGCGACGGCGCGCGGCTGCTCGTGGATCTCTTTGAGCATGTAGTGGCGATAGCCATCCTTCTCCGCCTGCGCGGCGGTCCAGCGAATGGTGGTGGGCGTGCGCTCGACCGGCTTGCCCTGCGGGTCCGTGATGCTCACGCCCTGGCGCGTGACCGTGACGATGTCGCCCTCCTCCACGAAGATGATTTCCTTGGTCTCGTCGAGAATCGCGGTGACGTCGGAGGCCACGTAGTTCTCACCCTCCCCCAGACCAACGACCAGCGGCGAGGCCTTCTTAGCGGCAACCAGGGTGTCGGGATGCGCGTCGTCCATCACGACGATCGCAAAGGCACCGACGACTTTGGTGAGAGCGCGCCGCACCGCCTCGGTCAGGTCTTTGGCCGAGCTGAGCTCCGCCGCCACCAGGTGGGCAACGATCTCGGTGTCGGTTTCCGAACTGAACTTGGAGCCGGAGGCCTCGAGCTGCTGTCGGAGATGCACGTGATTTTCGATGATGCCGTTGTGCACGACGCTGACACCGCCGACCTTGTGCGGATGGGCGTTGATGTCGGAAGGCCGACCGTGGGTTGCCCAGCGCGTGTGACCGATGCCGACCATGCCCGGAGCTGGCTCGGCCTCGAGCTTGTTGACCAGGCCCTGAAGCTTGCCCTGGCAGCGAACCACTCGGCTCTTTCCGCCCTCCCAAACAGCGACGCCTGCCGAATCGTAGCCTCGATACTCGAGACGCCGCAGACCGTTAACGAGAATAGGGGTCGCCTGACGCGGCCCAATGTAGCCGACGATTCCGCACATAAATCTCAATCTCCTCTCGCAGGGTTCTGCGAGCTGTGCGCGCTGATGACGCGCGCTGCGCGAGGATCAATCCTCGCCACACTGCTCTTTGCCAGGCCGCTCGATGCGGGTTGTCACCTTGCCTCTCGGCGGCCTTGCGGGCTTGCTGCTTGTTTGGCTACTGCTGCTCTACTTCACTACGGGCTTTGCTTTTGACTCGGGCTTGGCCGGCGCAGCTGCGGGTTTGGCGGGCGCCGGTGCGGGAGCTGGCGCGCCAGCATCATCATCGTCGTCGCCATCCTCGTCATCTTCATAATCGACGAACTCTTCTTCGTCGGAGGCCTCATCAGCAGGCTGCTCGATGCCAGCCTTCTCGAGAATCTCGTCCTCGCTCTGCGCGACCCAGGGTTTCATCGGCGACTCCACCGGAAGGATGAAGCCTGAATTGCCACCGCCACACGCCGCCAATGCCAGAGTCAGGCACAGGCCACCAAGAGCTTTCTTCGATCGATACATGGGTTTTTCGAGTCCTCTCCGTGCCCGGGTTGCAACGAACCAGGGCGGGTCAGTATTGCGAAAACTAGCAGCTGGAAATTCCCGGGCGCAATCGCCTGCCCGGCAGATGCAGGTGCCCACTCGATTCCACGCGATCGGGCAAAGCCCAATGTCGCTGAATTGTCTACAGTTCCTGGGGTAGGTGGGAGTAGTATTTGTTCCTTGGGGGGCTGTGATGCCCATTTTTGTCCGCAGCAACTGCGTTGTGGGATCACTTTGCAACGTGGTTTAAGGCAGTTAACTGTGCCCCTTTGTGGATCTGAGTTTGCTATTAACCGGACCATGTCTTCCAACTGGCTGGTAGCTGCAACCCTCACCCTCTCTTTTGGCTGTGTTGCCGATGGTGGTTTCACCATCAAGGACACCAACGATCCTGATGCACCGGATACGACCCAGTGTCGTCCGAGCGACATTCAGACGATCTATCCCGACACGGATCTGGACGGCTATGGCGATCCGAGCCAGGCGGCCGAAGATTGCATCATCCCCGCTGGCTGGGTGACCAATAACCAGGACTGCGACGACACTCAGCCGCTCTCCTACCAAGGCGCCACCGACTACTGCGGTGACCGCATCGACAACGACTGCTCGGGCGCCGACATTTGCGAAGGCAGCCTGACCGCGCATTGGAGCTTCACCGAGTCGACCGGCCTCACCGCCAGCGACGACTCTGGCAACCTGCTCGCCGGCATCCTGCAAGGCGGCCTGGTTCACAACCTCGACAACACCCTGGTCTTTGACGGCGTTGACGACTACGTGGAAGTCACCGACTCCGAGCTCTTTCAGCTCAGCGCTGCCACCGTGTCCTTCTGGTTCATGCCGACCACGATTGGCATTGAGCAAGGCATCGTCACCAAGGACGCAGATGGCAATGGCGCCGGCGGTCAGATGTCCGTGTACTACGACGCTGATGGTTCGGTTCGCGCCCGTCTGCAGAGCGCCAACGCCAACTTCGAAATCTCCTCGCTGCCCGTCACCATCAATCAGTGGCAC
>JAHEAK010000466.1 GCA_024642805.1 Kofleriaceae bacterium
GTCGGCAGGCACATGCCTGTGCGCTAGGTGCTAGGGATCGACGTCACATGAACCGGTGGTGCATGTGAGGTAGTCCCAGGGCTGGCCGTCGTCGAGGGTCATCGAGTTTGGATTGGCTCCGCAATCGAGGTTCGCCCCGCAGTTGGGGTGACAGAAGTTGTTCGTGAACGGAACGGTACAACTAAAGCCAGCGCCATGAGCAGCCGTGCACTCGCTGGTGGCCGTACAGCCAACCGTGCACACGCTGGTCTCCGCGTTGTCTTGGAAGAGCATGTACGAGCACACGCCGCTCGTGCAGTCGTCGTTGCTGTCGCAGAGAGCATCTTGAGCCAGCGCGTCGTTGCCTTGGATGAAGGAGCAAGCGCCACCACTGCAGTTGCCGCGGAACACCTGGGTGTTGAAGACGTTCGCGCAATCAGCAGCCGTCGTGCAGGTGCCGTTGTTGGTGACGGTCGCCGTCAGGCTGTAGGGGTGTGCAGCCGTAACGGCAGCTCCGAAGTAGGTGACCTGGATGATGTAGGTACCCGCTGGCAGGAAGCTGAGCGACACTACTTCTGGATTCTTCCAGAAGGTGAAGCCCAAGTTCTCGCCGGTCGAGTCGAAGATCTGCAGGTCGAGGTCGGCAGCGGCGTTGTCGGTGTAGCTGAGGCTGACGCTCAGGTCGTTACCATTGGCGACGGCAATCGAGTAGAAGTCCGACTCGGTCGCTGGGGTGTTGCAGATGGCGCCGGCCTTGGCAACGCCAGAGGTGAGCGGGGTCGCGGCGGCAGGGCCATCGTTTGGCTCACTGGCATCGTCACCCGTGCACTCGGCTGGGCCTGGATCGCAGGTAAGGGCAGGGCCACAGACGGGCGAGCCAGCGACCAAGCAATCGAAGCTGGTCTCACACTCGGGAACCGAAGCGGTCAGCGTGTACGCAACGGCCGCAGGAACGGGCACGCCATCGGTCTCGAACTTGCCCACGGCGACGTAGTAGTCGCCAGCAGCAAGATCCTGAGCGATCAGGACTTCGGGCTTGTCGAAGAAGGAGTTGTTGATAACGGCTCCGGTGTCGTCGAAGAGGTAGAGATCGAGGTCAGGAGCGTCGGCAGCGCCGGTCCAGTCCAGGCTGATGACGCGGCTGTCGCCCTCGGCAACCGTGAAGGTGAAGAAGTCGAGCTCCTCTGCAGGTGCGCTACAGATGTTGCCAGTGACCACGTCGGGGGTGTTAGCGGCTGGGTTGAGCACGGTGGCGCCAGCAGGGCCGTCGTCTTGCGACTCCGGTGGGCTTGGGTCATCACCGGTGCAGGTGTCGAAGCCAGCAACGCAGGTGTTGGTCGTGCCGTCGCAGACTGGAGCGCCGGTGGTATCGCACTGGAAGCTGTTTGCACAGGCAACACAGGTGAAGTCGGAACAGAAGGGCGTATCAGGCGTACCGCTGCAATCGTCGTCGACGGTGCAATCGGGCTCGAAGACCGAGAGGGTGTAGCCGCCATCTTCCACGGGGTCAGCACCGAAGTGGTCGACGACGACGAAGACGGTTCCAGAATCTGGAGCGACAAAATCACCGGCCTCTTGGCCACCGGCTTCATCCACGAAGAGCAGGCACTCGCCGGCGGCGAGGTTCATGTCACTGCAGCTGGTGGCTACGTAAAATGCCAGGTCCGAGGCAGCGTCGAGCTGGATCACGTAGCTTGTGCCAGGGGTCAGGTTGTCGAGGCGAACGACTTGATCCTCGCCCTCTTGGGCAAAGTGGCTGCGCTCGTCGAGGCAGATGCCCGCGGCGACATCGAAGTTGTTGGCGGCACCGAGAACGTCACCGGTGAAGTTGCCTGGGTAGCTGCTGATGATGCCAGCGGGGCCATTGAACTCTCCACAAACGCCCGTGACATCGGCATCGGGATTGCCGCCAACGTCGGCGTCAGGATCCGTGCCGTTGTTGCCGTCGCCATCATCACCACAGGAGGCGACGAGGAAGAGAGATAGGGGAATGGCCAGGTGGCGTAATTTAAGGAGCATGCTGAACCTTTGTATTGGGGGACTTCGACTGATTAGTGGCCTTCGGGCTGCGCAGAACTAGCTCTGAGCCGTCCAAGGCCGGCCGAAGGTAGCAGAATTGAATCACGGATGGGGCATATTGGCTGTGCGCTCGATCCCTGTGCTAAGAAAGCCCAATGCCCGCCGTATCGCCCTCTCCAAAGCGTCTTGGAATGTGGCTTCTGGGGGCTCGCGGCAACGTCGCGGTAACCGTGGCCGCGGGCCTGGCCGCACTGCGCGCCCAAAAGGTTGCAAGCGTCGGTCTGTGCACGGAAAGCGGGCCTTTGCGCGACTGCAAATTCACAGATTTCGATGACATCTGCCTGGGTGGTCACGAGATCCGAACCGGCGAGGTCTTGGAGGTTTTCGATCGCCTGGCTGAGAGCGACCGCATCATGAACCCAGCCTGGCGGGCCGATGTCGCAGCAGACCTGCACCACTATCAAAGGGCGATCGTGCTCGGGGCCGAACGCGGTGGCGAGCTGGCCCGTCTGGTTGGCGATCTGCAGGCCTTTCGCGAAGAGCACAACATCAGCCACCTGGTGGTCGTCAATCTGGCATCGACCGAAGGCAGCAGTGGCGAATTGCCGACGAGCGAGGCGGCCCTCCTGCAAGCGGCGGCCGCTGATCAATTGCCGATGAGCACGATCTACGCGCTGGCGGCGATGCAGGCTGGAGCCGCGTACGTCAACTTCACGCCCTCGACAGGAGCTACGGGAGAGGTCTTCGACGCCCTGGCAAGGCAGCACGGCTGTGTGCATGCAGGCCGTGACGGCAAGACCGGCGAGACCTTGCTCAAGGCCGCTCTCTTGCCCATGTTCGCCGCTCGCAACCTGCGGGTGCAGAGCTGGTTTGGGCAAAACATTCTCGGCAACGGCGACGGTCGCACCTTGCGCGATCCAGCCTCCAAGAGCGCCAAGCAATCGACCAAGGCAGGGCTTGTCGAAGCGGTGCTCGGCTATCAGCCCGACTGTCATGTCGGCATCGACTACGTGGAGCCCCTCGGCGATTGGAAGCTGGCCTGGGACCATGTGCTTTTTCAGGGCTTCCTTGGCACCCAGATGAGTTTGCAGCTGACCTGGCAGGGCGCCGATTCGATCCTGGCGGCTCCGCTGGTCATCGATCTAGCGCGCATCTGCGCCCTGGCCATGGAGCGCGGAGACACGGGCCTTTTGTCTTCCCTGGGATTCTTTTTCAAAGAGCCGCTGGGCAGCCAGGTGCATGGGCTTGCCGAGCAGTACGAACAACTCGTAGGCTTCGTCATGCCGGATAGGGCCTAGCCATGGATACGAAAGCGGTCTTGCAACTGTGCCGGATACCCAATGTGTTCACGGCCATTTCCAATGTCCTCGCCGGCGTCGTCCTGGCCAGGGGCGCAAGCCCCATGCTCTGCGATGTGCGCGTGCTGGCGGCGTCGGCGCTGCTCTATCTGAGTGGCATGGTCCTCAACGACTACTTCGATCGCGAGGTCGATGCCGTGGAGCGTCCCGAGCGACCAATTCCTTCCGGTCGTGTGTCGGCAGGCTTTGCTCTCGGCCTCGGCCTGTCCTTGATGCTCGCCGCCTTGGTGCTGGTGGCGCCGCTCGGCCATCTGGTGCTTGGCATGGCGGGCGCGCTGGCGCTGGCCATCCTCGCCTACGACGCCTGGCTCAAGAGCACGCCCATGGGCGTGGTCTCGATGGGCCTGTGTCGCAGCCTCAACGTCATGCTCGGCTTCGCCGTCGTGCCCTGGCCGGCCAGCTGGATCTTCGTGTTGCCGGTTGGCCTTGGCTTGTACACCGCGGTCATCACCTATCTGGCGCGCGACGAGGTCGTGGGCCTTGCCCTCGAGCGCAGCGTGGCAGCGGCCCGCATGATGAGCCTGCTCTTCGTCATCTTCGTGGCGTTCTTGACCGTCCTGGCCCCGAGTGAGGAGCTTGGGCCTTTCGTGCTCACAGCCCCCTTCCTGGTCTTTCTGGGCTTGCAGGGCGCCAAGCTCTTCGGTCCGCTCATGCGCGACTCGTCGGGGCCGACCGTGGGTCGCGCCATCGGAGGTGGAATTCTTCTGATGCCAGCCATCGATGCGGTGGTGGTGGCAAGCGCCGGCGCCTGGCCCTGGGCCCTGGTCATGCTGGCGCTCATGGTGCCCGCTCTGAAGCTCAAGCGCTGGTACTACCTGACCTAGTGGTGCGCCATGCGGCTGGGATACAACACCAACGGCTTTGGATCGCATAGCCTCGAGGCAGCCATCGAGGTCATTGCCGGCTTGGGCTATCGCTCCATTGGCATCACCGTCGATCATCACGCACTCAACCCCTACGCCCCCAACGCCTCGCAAGCCGCGCAGGCCTGTCGGGCCCGGCTCGAGCGACACGATTTGCTGCCGGTCATCGAGACCGGCGCACGCTTCTTGCTCGACCCATGGCACAAGCATCGGCCGAATCTTCTCGACGCCGCACAGGACGCGCGCGGCAAGCGTATCGACTTCTTGTTGCGCTGTGTGGACCTGGCCGTGCAGCTTGGCAGCAATACGCTGAGCCTCTGGTCGGGGGCCGCCAGCGGATCGGAAGGCCAGGCCGAGCTCGATGCACGTCTCATCGAGGGTCTCGCGCCTGTTTGCGAGCGCGCGCATGAGCTGGGCTGCGTGCTGGCCTTTGAACCCGAGCCCGGCATGCACATCTCGTCGATGGCCGACTTCGATCGCCTGTGCTCGCAGTTTCAGCATCCGGCCTTTCGGCTCACTCTCGATATCGGCCACGCCTATCTCACCGAGGACTCGGTGGCTAGCACCATCGAGCGCTACGCCCATCGCATCGCCAACGTGCATGTCGAGGGCATGCGCCGGCCGCATCACGACCACCTG
>JAHEAK010000467.1 GCA_024642805.1 Kofleriaceae bacterium
AAGCGCTCGACCGCAGCGATGGCTTCGTCGGCACGCTCTCCTCGCAGGTCCAGGGTGCTGTCAGCCGATCGGAAGATGGCTCCATCGGGCTCGTCGACCATCGAGACCTGGTAGCTCGGTCGAGGCCTATCCGAAGACTTCTTATCGACCGCGCGCTTCTTGGCGCCGCCGATTAGACGCAGATCCGCGAGATCGAAGACGCTCTTAAGCAGTCCCATCTGCACCTGCACCCGATCTTTCTTGGGGGCTTCGATGACAATGGCCTTGGCTTTCATGGAAGCGACCATCACTTCCATGCCGACTTCCAGATCCGCCGCCCCGGGTACCACACCGGGTACCTCGGGTGTCTGAGGCGCGTTGGACTTTACCCTGGCCGCCATCTTGTCGACCTTCTTACTGGCGGTGCGCAGCTCGTCGGCTGCGATCTTCGTGCGACGCTTGATCGCCTGCTTGGCACTCTCAAGCTCAGCGCGCACGCTGCGCAACTCACTGAGGGCTCCCTGGTAGTCCTTCTCGTGTTGCCTTTGGGCAGCGGCCTGTGCTTCCGACTGCACGCGACGAGTCTCCTCGTAGGCTCGAGCCGTCGCGGCCCGTTCTTCTTCGAGCGCCTGCCGCTCGTCCATGAGGCGTTCACGCTCGTCGGCAACCCGCCGCAAAAGCTCGTCCATGCTGGTGCGTCCGCCTCCCGTGAGCGCCTCTGCCCGCAGGTTCACACTCTCGGGGAGCGACATGCGCCGGGCGACATCGATGGCAGCCGACGCGCCTGGGACACCAAGATGCAAGCGAAAGGTTGGCGCCATGCGCTCGAGATCGAAGCCGACCGAGGCGTTGGCAAATTGCTCACTTTCGGTCGCCAGCACCTTGAGGCGCTCGTAGTGGGTGGTGACCAGGGCCGTGACTCCTCGACTTGCCAGCTCTTCCATCACCGCCTGTGCTAGCGCACCACCTTGCTCCGGTTCGGTGGCGGAACAAATCTCGTCGATGAGAACCAGGGAGTGCTCAGCTGCTCGAGCCAAGAACTCGCGCAGAAGCACAAGGTGCGCCGAGAAGGTCGAGAGCTCGGACTCCAGACTCTGCGAATCGCCAATGGCAGACAGCACTTCCTCGAACCACGGGATGCAGCTTTCGTCTCCCGCCGCGATGTGCAGGCCGTAGCGCGACATCAAGATGGCGAGACCGACGGTCTTTAGTGCCACCGTCTTGCCGCCAGCGTTTGGCCCCGAGATGATGAGCAAGCGGCCCTTGTCGACGATGATGTCGTTGGCGACACAGTGCTTGTCGGCGAGAATCATCAGTGGGTGACGCGCACGCCGCAGATGCAGGCGACCTTGATCGACGAACTCGGGGGCGATGGCTCGCAAGTGGTTGCTGAGCGTCGCCGCGCCAGCAATCACGTCCAGACCGATGATGACGTCGGCAGCCACACGCAACTGGTCTGCGCGTGCGCCCACCTGCGCACTCAGAGCGGCCAAGATGCGCAGCTCCTCCTCACGCTCTTCGTACTCGGCCAGCTTGAGCTCATTGTTGAGCTCCACGAGCGCGTGAGGCTCGACGAAGACGGTTTGCCCGGATCCCGAGCTGCCGTGGACGATACCGGCCACCTTGGATCGCGACGAGGCCTTGACGGGTAGCACGTAGCGATCGTCGCGTTGCGTCCAGTAGGTGTCTTGCAGCTCGGCGACGATGCGACTGTCTTCAAGCAACGACTTGGCTTTGGCCTCGAGCGCTTGCTGCAGTCGCACGATCTTGCGGCGAAGCGCACCGAGCTGTGGCGAAGCACTGTCGGCCAATCGGCCATCGGGCTCGAAGGCGCGATGCAAATTGCCGTGCAGATCGGCAAACTCGGCAATGGCCTGGGCGCGCCGCCAAAGGCGCGGGACCGAGAGCTCCTGCACCCGCAGATCATCGCGAAGACGGTCGTAGCCGCGGGCGCTATCGGCAATGGCCAAGAGCTCCTCGGCTTCGAGCGCACTGCCCTTTTGCGCGCGAATGACCGCCACCCGAACGTCGACGATGCCGCCAAAGGGCATCGCCTGGCCGCGATCCTCCAGGGTGCGCGCTTCACTCACTTCCTGCACGCGCTCGCTGGCGGCTTGCTGACTCGTGCAGGGTGTGAGTCCCAGGACCGTGGTGGCACCGCCCGAGGTGCGACAGCGCTCGGCCCACGCTTTCAGAATGACTGGAAAGCCCAGGTCGATACGCGTCTTCTCCGAGTCCATGGCAAGCATTATGCCTCCCGGTGGCCACAGGTCCATGCCGCCATGCCTCGCGCACAGGCCCAAGGCCGCTTTTCTGCGGCATTTCGACGGGGCGGGTGGATCGACGCCCCAGGTTGGCGCCGCCCCTTAGCGAGCGACGCGCCAGCTCTTCCACAGATCGGCCCGCAGGACCTCGCCGCTGCCCGGCGGAACATCGATCAGCAAGAGCACATCCTGGCCGCGAAGCTCTGCCTGCGCACTGCCTCCGCTCGGCATACTGAACTCGAGCACTTTGTCGGCACGCTCGACGAGGGCGCCACCAGAGAGCTTTGGCAGGGCTTGTTCGAGGGCTTCGAAGAACTCGCTGGCATCGGCAGCCTGATCCCATGTCGTAAGAGAAACACCAATCGTGCCTTTGATGTCGCTGCCGGTGTGGCTCTTGAGCGCATAGACCGAGGCTCGGTCGCCGCCCCACCCGGCCGCAGCGGTCACCGCGCGTACGGTGTCGACGCCATGGCTCTTCAGGAAGAGCTCAAGGCCTTTCTCGCCCTGGACCAGGCTCTTCTTGTCCTCGTAGGCCGAGAGCACCGCAGGGCGCGCGGCTGTCACCGGCACGGGCTTCTCGTAGGCTTCGTAGGCTTCGGGATGCAAGATGTGCTCGGTGGACAAAGGCGGCTTCTTGTAGATTTCGTCGATGCGGCTCCAGGGATGGTGCTTTCGGAAATGGGCCACGAAGTCGAGCCCACCGGAGTACGGAAAAATGAGCCCCTCACTCAGTGCCAGGGGCACGCCCTTGACCGAGCTTAGCCCCTGCGCCATGCCTTGCTTGATCATGGCCACGATGGCGTCGTTGCCCCAGGGTGGCCCCTGTTTGGCCTGCGCCAGCTGGAACTCGAGCATCAGCGCCATGCCATCCCCTTCGACCAGGGCCTGTCGCGCGGCCTGGGAGTCGCCATTATCCTTGTCGACCTTCATGAACTTCACCAGGTCGAAGTTCTGATCTTGCAGGGCGTGATCGATCTCGTGGGCCATGAGCATCTCACCGCCCATGGGTGCCCAGCCGGCGATGAAGAGCTTCTTCTCGTGTTGGTCATAGAAGCCGGCAATCTGCTCCTCGAGCATGTCGAGCATCATCTTTACGTAGTCGGCGTCGGGGGCGATGAGCCCGAAGCGCTTCATGGCGAGTGACTCGGCATCGAGATCCTCGGCGCTGTATTCTTTGGCCAGGAGCTTGACGATGCGCGCCTTGATCTGCGCCTTGCTCATGACCCCGCGCTCGATCTTGTTCTTGAGCTCGAGGCCACGCAGCTTGGCCACGCGGATGGCAATCTGATCAGCCTTGGCGACGAGTGCGTCGGCGGCCCCTTTCCCCTTGCCCTTGGCGCTGGCAGTGGATGAATCGCTGGCGAGCACGCATCCCAGCACGAAGAAGATGGCAACGAGAGGGATTCGCTTCGATGGGCCCATGCGTCATTGTAATCGCCGACTAGCCGATGGCAAGGCTTGCCTTTGGTCTACAACTCGGCAGCTTCTGGGGGTAGCTTCTGGGCACGTGAGCACTTTGCCTTTTTGCGCTGCGCTGTCGGCCGTGCACGATGAGCCGATGCTGGTCACGGGCATGGGCGGCCCGGCGGCGGCGCTCCTGGCCGCGCGCCTGCATCAGGAACATGCGCGCACCACCATCGTGGTGACCGCCACCGAAGGAGAAGCTCGCGAGCTGGCCTCGGATCTCAGCCAGTACCTGCCCATGCCACCAGCTGGAGCCGAGGGACTGCAGGCGCCTGCCGTCTTGCACCTCGCGGCACACGACGTCTCGCCCTACTCGGAGCTCTCAGGTGATCGACAAGCGCTGCGGGCGCGCATGGCTGGCCTCTACTTGCTGGCCAAAGGGGCGCCGCTCGCGGCCGTCGTGGTCAGCGCCCGCTCCTTGCTCCAGCGAGTCATTCCAAAGGAAGAATTCGTAGCCCTCTGTGACCAGCTCGTCGTCGGTCACGAAATCGATCGCGAATTGCTCGCGCAAAGCCTGGTCGCCGCAGGCTACACGCGCAGCACGGTGGTCGATGAGCCAGGGCAATTTGCCGTGCGCGGCGGGGTCGTGGACTTCTATCCGCCCGTCTATCGCTTTCCGGTCAGGCTCGAGCTCTTTGGCGACATGCTCGAGTCGATACGACACTTCGACAGCGAGACCCAACGCACCCTGCGCGAGCTCGAGTCGGTGGTTATTCATCCCGTGCGCGAAACCATTCAGACGCGCGGCTCAGAGCTGAGGAACCGACTGCTAGCGGCGGGCGATGCCGCCAACCATCCCTCTAAGCAGACCCGTCACCTCATCGACAACATCCTGAGCGGCATTGAATTCATCGGCATCGAGAATCTCAGTCCAGCGTTTCACGCGCGCATGGACGCGATGCACTCCTATCTCGATCTGCCGACTTCGACCTGGCTGGTGCTGGAACCCGGCCTGGTCTGGCAGCGGGCGCAGGACGAGCTCGACGATGCCGAGCGCCGCTATCAAGACCAGCTCGAGAGTCATCGGATTGCATTCGCGCCGAGCGAGCACTATCTGGAGGTCGAAGACGTACGAGCCGCCATCGAGTCACACGCTCGCCGCATCGAGGCCCAGGCCCTGCGATTGGTGC
>JAHEAK010000022.1:0-12286 GCA_024642805.1 Kofleriaceae bacterium
GGAACAAGCCCGACCAGGCCCTCGACGCCTACCAACAGCTCGCCCGCATCGAACCCGATGATCCGCAGCATCTGGAGAACCTTGGCGAGCAGTATTTTCAGCGCGGCGACAAGGCCAAGGCGCAACAGGTCTGGAAGAAGATCGTGCGCATCAAGAGCGCCGAGAACTACGCTCGACTCGCCAGCGTCTTTGCCGAGCACGACCTCCTGCCAGAAGGCCTGGCGATGTACGCCCAGGCCATTCGCCTCGAGGCCAAAAACCCTGTTCTCTACAAAGGTCGCGGCAACGTCTACGAGCGCATGCGCCAGTGGAACGAGGCCATCGCCGATTGGGAGATGGTTCTCAGTCTCACGCCAGACCTCAAGACCCACGCCTCCACGCGCGACGAGGCACGACGACGCGTGGTCAATCTGCTGGTGCGTGCGGGCAACGGCTCCAAGAGCCGACTCGTCCAACACATCAAGGACTGGCGTCTGGCCTTTCAAAAGACCCCGCCTGACATCGGCGCCGGCTACTACCTGGTCGAGGCTTTCGATCGCACGGGGCAAGTTGCCGAGCAAGAGAGCACGCTCGAGCAGCTCATCACGCTGCGCCCCAACGAAAGCGCAGCGATGGAGGAGCTGGTCAAGGTCTATCGCACGCGCCAGAAATACGATGAGGCGGTCGCCATGTTGCTCAAGCTCGCGGAGCTCAACCCGCAGCGCCAGCGCGACTACTACAATCAGATCGCAGAGATCAAAACCGACCTGCAACAAGACGGCGAGGCCATCGAGTACGTCCAAAAGGCTCTCGAAAACAGCCCAAACGATCCCATCGCCTACCAGCGTCTGGCAGAGCGCTATCAGGCCATGCAGAAGCAGGAACAGGCGATTGCCGCCTACGAGAAGGTCATCGAGCTCGCTCCCCTCGGCTTCCCAATTTACTTCACCTTGGCGCGGCTCTATGTAAATCAGGGCGAACGGAACAAGGCCTCCGCGCTCTATCGGGAAATCCTCACCAAGGCATCCGATCAGGAGCTTCTGGAAAAGGCCGGGCAAGAGGCGGTGGAGCTCGACTGGCTCAACGGCTCGCTCGCCGAGCTCGAACACACCGTCGCGCCTCTGGTGACCACCTACGGGCACAAACCAATCTATCGGCGCATTCTCGTGACCATCTACGATCGCTACGTTCCCGATCTGGTCGCGCAGCTCGAAGGCAGTGATCGCAAGCTCGCCAACGCTGCACAGGAAGAACTCACCCGTCTCGGTGCCCATGGACTGCGACCGCTTCTGGACGCCTTGGCAGACGACAAGGATGTCCATCAACAACAAATTGCCGTCGCCACCTTGGGCTATCTAGGCAATCGCAGCGCCGCGGCACCGCTGGTTCGACTGGCCAAGACCGAAACACCTGCGAGCACTAGCACACGGGTCGGCTCACTCTTGCCGACCATCGATATGGAGATGCGCGTTCGTGCCCTGGTTGCGGCGGGACGACTTGGTGATCCGCGCACGATTCCAGATTTGATCGAATTGAGTAAGCACAGCGAGGTCGCACTGCGAGAAGCGGCCATCTTCTCGCTCGGCATGGCCAAGGATCGCAAAGCACTTTCCGCGCTGCTGGCCGCCACCGATGACGAGCGCCCCTCGGTACAAGTTCTAGCCTGCATGGCGCTGGCTGACATTGATGACAAGAGCATTGCGCCGCGGGCAAGCGCAGTGGTTGCTGACGAGTCCCGCAACGACCTTACCCGGGCCGCGTGTGCCTGGCTTCTCGGCTACCGACACGCGGCTTCCGCGCAGGCCGCGCTCAGCGACGCCCTCTTGCATGGCAACGATCAAACTCAGCGCGTCGCCGCCTGGTCGCTTGGACAGCTCGGCCAGCGCAGCGCCCTGCCCGCTCTCATTGGCGCGTACTTCACCAAGCAAGACCCGGTCAGAAGCGCGGCTGCTAGCGCAGCGCAAACCCTGCTCGGAGCCAAGCCCTCGGCGGACTCGCTTTCGGCAAGCAACGCCCAGCGCTTCCCCATGGCCAGTCAGCGCTTTGACGAAAGCCGAGCCGTGCGCGAGCTAGCTCGTGGCGCTGCGGTGCAAGATCAAGACGCAGCCCTGTTGATCGGTCTGGAGGATGAACTGGTCGACGGCATTCGCGCCGCGCTCCAGCGACATCGCGATCTCGTCTTGCGCACGCTCAGTGATCTCGACGCCAGCGACTCGGGCCTGGCCCTGGGTGCGTTGAGCCACGGCGCCTCCTCTCTGCCAAACGGCAAGAGGAAAGCACTCGACAAGACCTTGCGCGCTGTCGGCAACAGCCTGCGTCCCGAGCTGACGGGTCTCACGCAGCATCGAGATCCAGAGATTCGTCGCCGCAGCCTCAACGTGCTGGCCAAGCTCGGTGGCGAGGAATCCGCGTCTCTATTGCACGCGGCACTCTCCGACCCAAGTCTCATCGTGCGCCGCTCGGCCATGCAGTCGGCGGCGCTACTCGCGGCGCTGCACCCGCGCCAGGCTCCCGCCATGGTCGATGCCATCCTCAAGCGACTTGCTGCGCCACAGTGGCAAGAGCGAGTGGCAGCCGTCGAGGCCATTGGCAGCTGGCCGGGCCACGAGCACCTCGAAGCGCTCTTGCCGCTCTTGCGTTCCGACAGCAAAGGATTTGTTCGCACCGCGGCCGCCCGAGCACTGGCCCATGGCGGTAAGGCCTCGGCAGCGACTCTCTCGGCACTGGCTCAGGCAGCCGACCACGAGCAGGAAGCCCTCGAGCCTGTGCGTGTCGAGGCGGTGAGAGCCCTTCATGCGATAGGCGGGCAGAGCGCGACAGAAGAGCTCCGGCGGATTGGGGCTCATGATCCGAGTGCTCGGGTACGCGCGGCCGCCAAGCAAAATCCGACAGCGACGAATCAGTGAGCTGACAGCGATTTGACCCTGATTTCGCAGTCGAGATACACTGGCCGACGACTATGGACGTGGGTCTAGTTTGTGATGGCTGTAGCGCGTTCAACGAGTTGGGCACGAATACCTGCGTGAGCTGCAACGGGCACTTGTCTCTAGACGAGGAGGAGTTCGCTGACGAGGTTGGTGATGGTGGCACGCAAGAGCGCGCCTTCACGCCTCCGGAGGATGCTGGAATCTCCTGCTCGATGTGTGGCGCAAGTGTCGGCTCCGGCAATCGCTTTTGTGGCGCCTGCGGCAATCCACTCTCCGCTCCGCCTCGACCGGCCCCTCCAGTTAGCACTGCCCCGACCTCTTCGGGTGGCGGCACAGGCAAGAAGACCCTCTTCTTCAGCAGCATTCAGGCCGCCAAAGCAAAACTCGTTCTCATCAAGGGCGAGGGTCACGACGGCGAGTCCTACTCGCTAGCGGGCGACGATCACCGCATCGGTCGCACCGACGCTGACATCGTTTTTGACGAAGATCCATTCCTGTCACCCACGCACGCCAACTTCTTCTACGTTGCCGGCAAGCTCGTCGTCAGAGACGAGGACTCGATCAACGGCGTGTACTTGCGTATCCGAGGGACCAGGCCGATTCAGTTCGACGACTACTTCTTGATCGGCGAGCAAGTCATGCAGGTCCTGCCCATTCGTGTCGATGGCGCGCTCACGCCCACCGATGACGGCACCTATTTGTATTCCAGCCCTCGCCGGCCGTCGCGCTTCGAGCTGGTTCAGATCCTTCACGGCGGAAGCATTGGACTTGCCCACCTGGCCACAGCCGATGTCGTTTCCCTCGGTCGAGAATCCAACGACATCAACTTCCCCGACGATCCTTTCATCTCGGGACATCACGCTCAAGTCGCCATTCAGGGCGACCAATTGACGCTCTCGGACCTCGGTTCCAAGAACGGCACCTTCGTACGAATCACCAAAGACACCCCCCTTGAACATGGCGACTACGTGTTCATGGGGCAGCAACTCCTTCGCGTGGAAATTGTCTAGCGCAAGCTAGATGGCGTAGCGGAACACATAAAGAGGCACATCATGATCGTCTGCCAACGATGCGGTAAAGAAAACCAGGACCACTACAAATTCTGTCTCGGCTGCGGAGCGGAAATCTCTCCCTCCGAGGGTGACAGCGTCGGCATGATGAAGACGATGATGGCTGACATTGGCGGAACCCCCGCAAGTGGACTGCCAGGTGTCGGCTCCGCTCCGATGGGACCACCACCAGGCGTCGGCATGTCGACCCCTCCGCGCGGCTCCAATCCGATGGGGCCGCCGCCGGGTCAACCGATGGGTGGCTACCAACCTCCACCGAGTGCGCAGCCACCACGAGCTGCGCAACCGCCATCCAGTGGTTACCAGCGCCCAGCCAGTCAGCCGGCCCCGATGGGTGGCCATCCTGGTGTACCGGCCGCGCAGGGGCACGCCCCAAGCGCCCCGGTCGCCGCCGGTCCGCTGCACTGCGCGCAATGTCAGGCGATGATTCCTCCCGGTTTCAAGTTCTGCGGTGTGTGTGGAACGCCGATCCAAAAGCAAGCTCCGGCTGCGCAGGCGCCTGCTGTTCAACCAGGTCTCACTGCGACCATGACGCTCATCCGTCCCGACGGCAGCCAGGGCGGTCAGCACAGTCTGCACGAGGGCTCCAACAAGCTGGGTCGAAGCCACGGCGAAATCTTCGAGAGCGATGGCTATCTGTCACCACTGCACGCCGAGTTAATCCTGTCGCGCGACGGTGCGCACACGCTTCGCGATCTCAACAGCCTCAACGGCATCTTCGTTCGCATGACCGAAGAGGAAGAGCTTCGCCCAGGACAAATCGTTCGCATCGGCCAAGAGCTGCTGCGCTTCGACCTGATCGAAGCCCCAGAGCCTCATGAGGACGGTACCGAAGTCATGGGCAGCCCTAACCCAGGCTATTGGGGACGCATCACGGTCATCATCGGCGAGCACGTCAACGGCGCCTCCTATCCGCTGCTCGGCGATAGCATCACCATGGGCCGCGAGCATGGCGACATCAACTTCCCAGATGACGGCTATGTCTCGGGCATGCACGCTCGGCTCGTCACGCGCGATGGCAGGGTCTACCTCTCCGATATGGGCTCGTCGAACGGAACCTTCATGAAGGTCGAGGGCGAGCGCAAGATCTCGAGTAACTCGTACATCCTGCTCGGGCAACAGCTCTTCCGCCTGACGGTTGGATAGCACCTCGCCGAGGCCTGCCATGGAGGCCTGCCCTCCGTGGCGTGAGAAAACAAAAAAGGACAGGCACCGCGCCTGTCCTTTTTCGTGAGCTGCTTGTGGCGGCTACTGGTCGCCGGGCGCCAGCGCGTTGACGTCGAAGCCCTCTTTGGGATCGATGTACTTAAAGGCGCTGGGGAACTTGTGCTCACGGCCGTCGCCGAAGATGACCTGCACATCCACCGTCGTGTCCTTCTCGCCTGGAGGAGGAACGACCACCATCTTGGTGTCGCCCTCAAAGCGAAGGAAGCGCGCCATCTTGTCTCCAAAATAGACTTTGACGCCGAGCGCTCCGGTCTCTTTGAAGCCGTGGCCGATGATCGTCACGTTGCCGCCACCATCGGCGGGCCCCGTCTTGGGAGTAATGCCCTTGATCTTGAGGCCCTTCTCCTCGCTACATCCACCTTGAGCCAAGGCAAACATGAACAGCACTGCGAGCAAGACGACTCTCTTCGAGAATTTCGTAATCATTGGCGTCACCTGCACTGAGGTTAGCGTCATTCGCTAGCCTCTCGCAAGCGGCACCTGCCTAGATAACTCTAGATAATCCTAGCCCTTTCAGCTACTTCGACCCAGCTGGCGCTTTTTGTCAGACAGCCGAGCGAGTCAGCATTGCGCGTCGCATTTTGTCGAGCGCCTGCTCCTGCAACTGTCGGATGCGTTCCCTGGATAGGTTGTATCGAACTCCGATTTCCTTGAGGGTGCACTCCTGATCGTCCTCGAAACCGAAGCGGTGACGAAGAATGTCGGCTTCGATAGGACGCAGATCGTTGAGCAAGTCGCGCAACATCGAACTCTCGGTCGCGTAGCTGAGGCGCTCGATGATCTCGTCGCCCATAAGATTTGGATCTTCGAGCACATCGGAGAGAGTGCGGCCATCCTCGTCGTTCATGGGCTTGTCGAGAGACAAGGAGCCGTCGAGCAGGTAGCTGCGCATCTTTTCGATCTTGTTCACCGCCAAGTCGGTGGCCTCGGCGATTTCCTCGGAGGTCGGTGGTCTCGACAGCTTGGCCGTGAGCTCGCGCTTGGCTTTGGTGATGCGATGGTGGGCATCGATCATGTGCACAGGTAGGCGCACCTCGCGGCCCTTGTCAGCCAAGGCCCGGCTGATTGCGTGGCGAATCCACCAGCTGGCGTAGGTCGAGAATCGAAATCCTCGTCGGTAGTCAAATCGCTCGACGGCCTTGATGAGGCCGAGGTTTCCCTCCTGGATAAGGTCGGCGAGCGCCATGCGCCCGTGGTTGAAACGACGCGCGATGCTCACGACCAGGCGAAGATTGGCTTTGACGAAGTCGTTGCGAGCCATCTGTGCGGCGCGATCGGCATTGAGAACTTGCCGCATGTAGGCGTCGTACGCCCGATTGGTGCAGGCAAAGTGCTCACGGCGCAGGGTGATGTCGCGCAGATCTCGGAGATGCTGCAATGTGTCTTCCAGTGCCTCGCGATCCTTGTCGCTGTCGCGCAGCTGGATCCCAATCTTGAGCACGGCACTGCTCAGCTTGAGCTGATTGGCCTTGCTTGAATCCTTGCGCACGATGCCGGCGGCTCTGCGCACGCCACGAAATGATGGCGGATCGACGAGCTTGGCCTCGATGCGCGCGAGCAGGTAGTCAGTGGCATGTGCGAGGGAGAGCACACGCACCCAGATGTTTACCTCGAGGGCCTCGATGTCTTGGGCACTGCGCAACTCTTCCTCGGGCTTGAGGATGTCTAGATGTGACATCTCCTTGAAGTAGAGGGACAGGTTGCTCGCTGAGTCTTCCTTGCCTGTCTTGGTGCTGTTGGAATTGCGCACGCGCACGGGCGCCTGCTCGCCATAGTCGTAGTCCAGCTCGCTGCCGGCTCTCGAGGTTTGGTCTTTTGAAGTGGACGACATGGCAGAATTCCTTCCCCGAACAAAGATGACGAGTGCACAGGTCAGCTCTCGCTCTACTAGTCAGACGCCGGAGCGGCGAAAAAGTTGCTGTTAACGCGATCATTTCTGGTGGAGCCGCACTCTCCACGCTCATCACTAGCTACCGCCGAACTCCTTGTAATATTCCGAGCGTCTAGGCGAAGCGCGATTTCAGTTGTTTGCGAGGCTCCGCACGTGAGGCGCGACACGCTTGATAGACCAAGCTTTGCCCAGGCCACGCTCCACGTGAGATTGCGGCGCATGCTGGCACCAGCTCGGAAGCTTCAACAAAGCCGCAGACTTCGCGAGCCACCTCGCTCCCGCCCTAGGCTTGGGTGCCTGGCCAGCGCTTGCCCTGGCGGACTAGGCGCCGCTCTCGTCGCCGGGGCCGCCACGACGTTCAGCAACCACCACGATATCTCGTGAGTGGGCACCAAAGAAGCGACCGCGCGTCGACATGCTTCCGGAGATCTCCAGAACCCGGAAGCCCACCGCGTGCAGGAACTTACCGAGCTCGTGCAAGGAGAAGGATCGCAACGAAATCTCGTGCTCGAGCTGTCGACCGTCATCGAAGACGACGGATCGATTGGAGACGATTCGCGAGGAAAAGTAGTTGAACTCGACCTCTTCGAGAACCACGCAGCCATCGCCTTCCCACCATACTCGAGAGGGCAAGTCGGCCACGAGGTAGTCGCGATTGAGTACCTCGACGACAAAGCGAGCGCCGGGCTTGAGCGCCTTGGCAATGTTCTGTGCGGTTCGTTTGTTGGTCTCGTCGTCGAAGTAGCCGAACGACGAAAACAGACAATAGGCACCATCGAATTGCGACTCGAAGGTCATCTCACGCATGTCGCCGTGCACGAAGTTGATCGTCAGGCCACGGCGCTGCGCCTCGTCGGCCCCGCGCAAGAGAAGTGGCAACGACGAATCCAGGCCGACCACGTGATAGCCGCGGGCCGCTAGCTCCATCGCGTGCCGACCGTAGCCACAGCCGACATCGAGAATCTGAGCGCCAGCATCGACGCCAAGTGACTCCATGACGAAGTTGGCCTCGAACTGAGTGGCCTGCGGCGTGAGGAAGGGCAAGGTACGCAGGTAATCCTCGTCGAAGATTTCCTCGAACCAGGGCTTGCTCCTGCGCTTGCGCTTCTCCTCGGCGAGAGCAGCAGCCGTTGGAGCCACTTTGGGCGGCGCGGGCTTGCTTGGCCCTGGTGCAGGTTGCGCAGGCTTGGCCTTGGCGGGCGCTTTGGCGACGGGCGTTGGCGGCGGCGCAGGCGGCTCTGCTTGTTTTGCCTGAGCGCTTTCGACGGCGGGCTCAGGATCGGCGACGGCGGGTGTGGCCGGCGCAATCTCTTCAATCTCATCTTCCTGCAGGACATCGCCCGACTCAATGGGCTCGAGAATCCCGATCGGAGCGGCGCGTGCAGAAACCTCCTCGCTGGTGCCAACTTCTTCCAAGTCGCTCTCGCTGAGCGCCATGGTCATGGCTCGCTTGAAACGCGCCTTCTTGGCTTTTCCTGCCGCTGGAGAGGCCGGCAGACTCCCTGCTTCTTTGATTATGGCTGCTAGATCCGATTCGGCGGCGACGGGTCCTTCTATGGTGGCAGCGGCATCAAAGCCCGTGTCGATAGACTCGTCAGCGCCAGCTGCAGCCGCGCCCTCGTCAGCATCGTCAAAGGGGATGTCGACGCTTTCGCCTGTGATCGGGTCGCGCTCCTCGACGTCGCCTGGCGCCTCCGAACGAGTCGCCTCATCGTCGAAGCTGTCATCCTCGTCGAGCTCGTCGTGGTCACCCGTGTCTAGATCCTCGTTGAGCTCCTCATCGAGATCCTCATCGAGATCCTCATCGAGATCCTCATCGAGATCCTCGAGCTCATCGACGGAGCCCTCCATGGAGTCAATCTCGTCGAGGGGCGTGTCCATCGAGATATCGACGGCGTGCTCCACCATCGCCACCGCAGGACTGGCATTAACAGCCCCGTTGTTGTGATTGGCTTCGGTGCCATCCACAAGATCGTCTTCGGTTCGCTGCCGCGAGCTGCTGATACTGGGATCCGAAACGATGGTGGCCATCTCTTCGCTCTCAGAATCGGCACGTCTGGTCTGCTCGACATCGACGCTTCGTGGCACGCCGAAAGACTCGGAGACGGAATCAGCCAGTCCGATGGCCTCTGGAACCGGAGCGGAGATATCGGAGTCGCTGCCCGCGCGGCGAGGAACGTTGTCAGAAGGAACTCGCAGGGCGCCTCGTCGGCGACGGCGATCTCCGTTGTCCTTCGGCTCTTGCCCGTTACTCATGCGACTCCGGCGGGTGTGGCCTGTGGCCAATGTCGTCACCCAAGCGCACGGGACTGCCGATACAAGCGGTCCAGCGCAACATGCCAGGAGGCGTACAGAGAATGACGGTCGAGCCCAGCTCGAAGGCACCTAGTTCTTGGCCACGCGCGAGCTCGATGGGTGTATCGAGGCGCACGCTGTGTCGCTGGCCACCAGCGCGCAAGAAGCGACTCTCCAGAGCAGGCTCATTGAGGCGCAGATTGCCAACACCTGCGGCGGCCACCATCACCAACGCGAAAGCACGCCCTTCGACCTCAAGTTCGAGAACGAGTCGCTCGTTGATGGCAAAGAGATTTTCTATGTGCTGTAGATAGAAGGGTTTTACCGGGTAGAGACTGCCAGGAACGTAGTGATAGCCGAGCAGCCTACAACTCGTGGGCGCGTGCACGCGGTGGTAGTCGCGAGGCGAGAGGTAGAAGGTGGCAAAGTCGCCGCCATCGAGAGCGAGGGCGAGGCGCTCGGAAGCGAGCAAGGCGGCCAACGAGAAGCTGCGTCCCTTGGCCTCGATAGCGTGCGCATCGAGCCCACCGAGCTCGGCCACCTTGCTGTCGCAGGGTGCAATCCAAAGCTTGGGATCATCGGGAAAAGGTCTTACGCCTGGGCGCAACGCGCGCGCGAAGAATTCCCCAAAGCTGCTGTACTCGGAGGGCTCGTGTTCCGCTTCGCTTATCTCGGCACCGACGGCCGATGCGAAAGCCTCGTAGAGAGGGGCACGCAAGGGGCGAGGCAATTGCCTGCGAGCACCCCAGCCGACGATGCCTGAGAACATAGACTTTGGAGCCAACTTGATGGCGTCGACAGCAACTCGCTCACGTATCGCGCTGAGTTTCACGTCCAAAAAGTCCAATCGAGGGCCCGGTGCCCTGTGCCCAGAAAGTATATGAAAGGCCCCATGGCGACACAAGCAAGCTGAGGCATTCTCAATGCTTACACGTGCACAAGTTTACTAACTAGCCGAAAGTACATCGGGACAGGCCCAAAGACCTGTCCCGATGCCGCGAAATTAAATCAGCAAGCCGACTTAGCAGTCGTAATACATCGCGAACTCGGTTGGAGTTGGACGCAGCCTGGTCGGGGCGACTTCCTTCTCCATCTTGTAGTCGATCCAGGCATCGAGGACCTCGGCACTGAAGACGTCGCCCTTGAGGAGGAAGGCGTGATCGTTGCGAAGTGCTTGGAGCGCCATCTCCAGAGTATGCGGTGACGCTGGCACTTCCTTGAGCTCCTCGGGCGAGAGCGAGTAGATGTCTTTGTCGAGGGGCTCGCCAGGATCGATCTTGTTCTCGATGCCGTCGAGACCTGCCATCAACATCGCGGCGAAGGCCAGATACGGATTGCAGCTTGGGTCGGGGGAGCGCAGCTCGAGACGCTTGGCCTTTGGCGAGGAGCTGTACATCGGGATGCGCACGCTCGCGGAGCGATTGCGAGCCGAGTAAGCCAGATTGACGGGAGCCTCGTAACCTGGAACCAAGCGGCGATAGCTGTTGGTGGTCGGGTTGGCGAAGGCGCAAATCGCGCCGGCGTGCTTGAGAATGCCGCCGATGTAGTGCATCGCCATCTCCGACATGCCCGCGTAGGCGTCGCCGGCGAAGAGAGGCTTCTCCGACTTCCAGAGGGACTGGTGGGTGTGCATGCCGCTGCCGTTGTCGCCGTAGATGGGCTTGGGCATGAAGGTAACCGTCTTGCCGGCCTCCTTCGCGACGTTCTTGACGATGTACTTGTACCACATGACCTTGTCGGCCATTGCGAGCAAGGTATCGAACTTCATGTCGATTTCAGCCTGGCCTGCAGTGCCGACTTCGTGGTGATGGGTCTCGACTTCAATGCCACAGCGCTGCATCACGAGCACCATCTGCGTGCGCAGATCGGTGAAGGTATCGACAGGCGAGCACGGAAAGTAACCGCCCTTAAAGCGCGGCTTGTAGCCCAGGTTGCGACCGCCCTCATCGTCGCCGGTGTTCCAGGCGCCCTCGATGGAATCGACCACGTGAAAGGAGTGGTTGGGTGCTTCTTCGTACTGCACGCTGTCAAAGATGAAGAACTCGGCCTCGGGGCCGAAGAAAGCCGTGTCGGCGATACCCGTCGACTTGAGATAGGCTTCGGCGCGACGAGCAAGCGAACGAGGATCCCGATTGTAGGGCTCACGAGTCATCGGATCGACGATGTCGCAGATCATGGTCAGCGTGGGAACCTCGAGAAAAGGATCCATCTGGGCCGTCGTCGGATCGGGCACCATCAACATGTCGGAGTTGTTGATCGATCGCCAACCGCGAATCGACGAACCGTCAAAACCGAAGCCCTCCTCGAAGCAGTCTTCGAGTCGATAGATGGGATACGTGATGTGCTGCCAGGTGCCAAGGAAATCGACAAACTTACAATCGATCATCTTGGCGCCGTTCTCTTCTGCGAACTTAATGACGTCTGCGGGCTTCATGCTCATGTTCTGTCTCGTACTTTCGTGCTTGCGTGTTAGGTCGTTGCGCTGCTAGCGGCTCAAATGGCGTCTTCGCCGGTCTCGCCCGTTCGGATCCGAATGACCTCTTCAACGGGGGTTACAAAAATCTTTCCATCGCCAATTCGCCCGGTCCTCGCCGACTCCATGATGGTGTTGACCACCTGGCGGACGGCATCGTCGGGGACGATGATCTCGATGCGCACCTTGGGCACAAAATCGACGACGTAGGCGGAGCCACGGTAGACCTCTTTCTTGCCGCCCGTGCGCCCAAACCCTTTGATCTCGGTGACGGTCATGCCGTGAATTCCAATCTCCGAGAGCCCCTCTTTGACCTCGTCGAGCTTGAAAGGCTTAATAATGGCTTCCACCTTCTTCATAGAGAATGAATAGCTGGCGATTGTTTCGCGATTGTTTCTGACTCGTAAAACTACGATTCATTGTC
>JAHEAK010000022.1:12296-18566 GCA_024642805.1 Kofleriaceae bacterium
GACCAGGGCATCTTCCTTGTTGTCCGCATAATAGGCAGGTCGGATTCCCACGCTCTGGAATCCATGAGCCTGATACAGCTCGATGGCAGGCTGATTGCCCTTGCGCACCTCGAGGGTAATCAGCTGGCAGGACTGAGCCTTGGCAAAGTCGATGATGTGTTGCAGGAGCAGGCGACCAAAACCCATGCGCCGGCGATCGGCGTGAACAGCGATGTTGAGCAGGTGGACTTCGTCGTGGACCAGCCAGTAGTTGCAATAGGCCTCGACTCTGCCCTCGGCGCTCTTGACCACCATTAGGCGCGCCCATGTGCGGGCGAGCTCTTCGATGAAGATCGTTTCCGTCCACGGCACGGGATGACCTTGCGACTCGATGACCAGGACCTCGGGGAGATCCTCTGCCCTCATGGCGACGATGTGCACTGACGCTGACACCGCTAGCCCATCGAATGAATGATGCGCCACAGATCCGGGATGCCGTCCTTGCTCTCCGCGGAACTCATGATCGGCGGCCGTGCCAGCTCGAGCTCTCTCTTCATCTGCAGCGACATGGGCTTGCGCTTGGACTTGGCGAGCTTGTCGCACTTGGTCATCACGATGGCGGCGGGTAAGTCCCACTCTCCGAGCCAATCGAGAAGTTGCGCTTCCTCTTCCTGCACGCCGCGCCGGGCATCGATGAGCAAGAAGACCAGGCGCAGTGTCGAGCGCTTGGTGAGATAGTGTTCGACCATCGGTCGCCATGCATCGCGCATGTCTCTGGGCACGCGCGCGTAGCCAAAGCCTGGCAGGTCGACAAAGCAGATGTTGTCACCCTTTTGCGGCTCGACCTCGAACCAGTTGATAAGTCGCGTGCGGCCGGGGGTGTTGGATGCGCGGGCAAGCTTGGGCACTCCCACCAGCGTGTTGATGAGAGTGGACTTACCGACGTTGGAGCGCCCGGCAAAGGCAAACTCGGAGAAGCCCTCCTCGGGATAGCCCGAGGCATCGGCCGCCGAGGTCATGTATCTTGCGCCTTTGGCCTTCATCGCGGCTAGTGTGCAATTTCTCGCCAAGCCTTCTCAACATCAAAAGGGCTCAATGAGATCGATGCGCTGTGACAACGCAGACAAAGTGCCTCGCGTTGGCCTGGTGCGGCGAGTGGGCGCAGTCCCAGCGCCTGCGCCAGCGGCACATCTTTCATGATATCCAGCTCGGCATAGTGCACGCCCGCGCCGTGGCAAGCCTCGCATTGCACACCCGGAAGCACGCTTTGACCAAGCGGCGCATCGCCCGTGTTATGACAAGCGCGGCACGAGGAATCCTCTGGCTTTGCCGCCAGTCCGCGATGGGCCTGTTTGTGCGGGCCGCGGGCCCAAATCGCCATCTCTTTGGGGTGACACGAACCACAACGGGTCGCCCCCAGGTAGTCGTCGACTTCGGCAGAAGCTGGAAAGCAGACGCCCAAGCTCAACACGCATATGAGGAGCGCGGCACGCACGACTCGCCGATAGCACGCAGCGCGCAAATGATCAAAGCCTTCTGGTCAAACTAGCAGCCGCACAGGCAGAGCAGGCTGCTAGGCTAGCCCCGTGCGCATCTATGGTCTTACGGGCGGCATCGCCAGTGGCAAATCCACCGTCGCCAGGATCTTCGCCGAGCTTGGGGTAAAGGTTGTCGACGCCGACCAGCTCGCGCGTCAGGTGGTGGCAAAAGACAGCCCTGCCCTCGCCGAAATCGTCGCGCACTTTGGGCCCGCGGTCCTGGCCGAGAGCGGTGAGCTCGATCGCGCGGCACTCGCTGCCACGGTCTTCTCCGATCCAAAGGCGCGAGCGGTGCTCAACAAGATCACCCATCCGCGCATCGCCCAGGCCGGCCAGAGTGCCATGGCAGCCCTTGCCAGTGCAGGCGAAGCCATCGCAATTTACGAGGCCGCCTTGATCGTTGAAAATAACCTGCACAAGGCCATGGACGGGCTCATCGTGGTCTCGGTACCGGAAGAGATTCAACTCGCTCGCCTGCAGGAGCGCGATGGCATGTCCCGACTCGAAGCTCAACAGCGCATTGATGCCCAGCTGCCTCTGCGCGACAAACTCGCCGTCGCCGACTTCGTCATCGACAACGCGGGCACACAAGCAGAAACCGAAGCAGCGGTTCGCGCGGTCTTGGCGAAGCTCTAGCAGCGCAGGCCGCGGCGCGCACTAGCAACGCAGGCCACGGCGCGCTTGGCACGGAGGATGACTAACCGACGACCAGGAACTTGCTGGCGTGGACACGACACAGGTGGCGAAGCGCCTCCATGCGAGGCATTCCCGACACGTCCAGCACTTCGTCCAGAGTCAGACTGCCATCGACACGTGTGAGCAAGAAGGCTGCCCGATTGTCGAGCTGGTCCAGGGGTATCTCGTGCAGCGGCACCAGCAAGCGAGGAACCTCGTCTAGCTCACCGAGGTTGGATATAAGAATTTGTATGATACGACGCTCGTTTTCGAAAATGACTTTTTGTGCGCTCGCGCTGTCACTCGCGTAGTCCAGAGCGTAGTTGATGGCGACCGCCGCATCGGCATTGTTGCCTTCGGTGAATTCACGAGCAGCCTCCTCGATCAAGCGACCGACCACGAAGAGTGTCTGCTCGGCGGAGCTCGTGCGCGGCGCCTCGGCAGTGACACGGGCGAGAACATCGTCGGTGGTGGCACTGGTGGGCGAAGCGCCAATGCTCAGTGCCGCCAGCTCATCACCAGAGAGCCCCAGATCGATACCGCCTGAGGGCTCGTCCTCGAGTTCGATGTTGGGTACGCCCTTGTCGTAGTGGGCGCCCTCGATTTCAGGCAGTGAGAGCTCCTGGGTCTCGTCCTGTAGCGAGCCAAGTGACTCGTCGAGATTCATCGACAAAAGACCGGAGTCCTCCGTGAGCGCGCGTGTTCCGGCCATGAGCCCAACGACCCCGCTCCTGCCGCGATCGATGGTCAACTCCTCATCCATGGGCGTTTCCGGTGCTGGGCCATCGTCGTCGAAGCTGATCGACACTCCGCTGTCGGTGCCATCATCGCTCGCGTCTGGAATCTCTGGACGCAAATTCGTGGCTTCCAGACCATCGAGCTCGAGCTCGTCAAAGCCCCTCGCAGAGGCTCCCGAGCGCTCGGCGGTGCTTTCCTCGGGACCACCAAACTCGCGTCGCATCCCGCGTTCGAGCGCGTCGAGCGCCTCGGTCCCCAGGTGCGTGCTTGCACGGCGCGGTGTGCCACCAGGTATTGTCAACTCCTCGCGCAGCGGCTGCGAGGTAGACGGATCGTCTGCCGCACCCTCAGCCTCGAGCTCCAAATCTGAAAAGCCCGCGACGCTCGCTGGCGAGTCGAGTGCCATAGAAAGCCCGACATCGTTCACCATGCTGGATGCAGTGCGTGCGCGGGTTGGCTCGAGATCCTCATCGCCGGTTCCGTCGAGCTCCAGATCGGCAAAGCTCGCCTCATCGGTACTGGTGGGCGGCCGGGCCTTGGTGCGCTTTGGCTTGGACAGTAGCTCGGTGTCAGCACGTCCATCGACGTCTGCTCGCGTGTCGGCTCGCGACCCGAAAGCGCCCTCGCTCTTGTTCACTAGATCCTGCACCCAGCCCTCGTCGACACTCCAGCCATCATCGACGACGTCGGCGACCGTGCGCGATCGGTCCTCGGCCTTGGACACGCCCGCATCATTCCTTGCGCTCTGCTCCAACGAAATTTCGATCGACTCGTAGTCGTCGAGGTCTTCCTCGCGCAAGCGAGCGAGTCCCAGCTCGGCCACGCCAAAGGGATAAGCTAGCTCGACTGTCGACTCGGTGTGCATGTCATCATCGAGACCGCTGAGATCGTGATGTTCCTCGACGTAGTGCAGATAGTTGGCTGCCCGCTCACTGTCGGGATCGAGGGCGAGAGCATGTTTCCACTCCGAAAGCGCCCCCTCCATGTCGCCCCGCCCGTAGCGGTCGAGGCCGCGCTCGATCAAATCATCGACACGTGCGTCGAGCTTGATATCGTCGTCGGCTATATCCATCTTTCGGTCTGCTACATCCTCTGAGAGTCGTGATGATCAGAACTATTCGGGACGAGTCTTGGAAACGACTCCTCGAAACATGTTGGAAGTCCGGCCCAGGGCCTCGGTGCACTCCAAGAGCTGAGAAAGATTCTTCGAAGCGATGGCCGCCCGCGCCTTGTCACAGACCGCCCGGGCCTTGCTGACAGCATCCTGCCCAAAGTCCGAGCCACTGATGATCTGCTGCACGTCGGGGAAGAGCGACTCGATGTCGCGCAACAGGGTCTCGGCCTCGTGCCTGGCTTCGTCGAACTCTTTGCTGGTTCGCACGTCCACCATGTGGTCCTTGTTGGCCTCGACCATGTGCTTGATCTCGTCCTCGGTGAGGCCGCTGGTGGCCGTGACGGTGATGCTCTGCTCCAGCCCGGTCTCAAGGTCCTTGGCGGTCACGCTGACGATACCGTCGGCACTGATAGCGAAGGTCACGTCGATTTCGACCTCGCCGCGGTTGGCTCGGCGCAGGCCCGTGAGGATGAACTCGCCAAGCAGCTCGTTCTCTTCTGCACGCTCACTCTCGCCTTGCAAGACGAGAATCTTCACCGAGGTCTGGAAGTCCTTGACCGTGGTGAAGGTGTGTCTCTCGGAGGTTGGTACCGTCGTGTTCTGCTCGATGAGCTTATGGAAATAGCCGCCAACGATCATGATGCCCAGCGAGTGCGGGGTGACATCGAGAAGCAGCACTTCGCAATTGTCGTCAGTGAGGGCTGCACCCTGGATGGCGGCGCCGAGGGCGACCACTTCGTCGGGATGAACGCCTTTGCAGGGCTCGAAACCAAAGAAGCTGGCCACGGCCTCCTGAACCTTGGGCATGCGCGTCATGCCGCCGACCAAGATGACGTCCTCAAGGTCGGTCTTTTGGAGCTCGGCATCGGCTAGCGCCTGGACGCAGATTTCCAGGGTACGATCGATGAGGTCGCCGCACAGCTCCTCGAGCTTGTCGCGGGTCAGCCTGGTCTGCACGTGCAGTGCTTCGTTGCGCCCGGTCGAGATGATGAAGGGGAGATTGATCTCCGTCTCTTTGACGCTCGAGAGCTCACACTTGGCCTTCTCGGCGACATCCTTGAGTCGCTGCAGGGCCATCTTGTCCTTGCGCAGGTCGATGTTGTGCTCTTTTTGAAAATCAAAGACCAGCCAGTCGATGATGCGTCGGTCGAAGTCCTCGCCACCCAGGAAGGTGTCGCCAGCGGTCGCGATGACCTCGAACACCGAATTGCCAATCTCGAGGATCGAGACGTCGAAGGTGCCGCCGCCGAGATCGAAGACCGCAACCTTGCGCTCGATGTTGCGACCAAAGCCGTAGGCGAGCGCGGCCGCTGTTGGCTCGTTGATGATTCGAATGACATCCAGGCCAGCGACGAGGCCAGCATCCTTGGTGGCCTGACGCTGTCCATCGTTGAAGTAGGCCGGCACGGTGACCACGACCTTGGAGATTTCTTCGCCGAGGTACTCCTCGGTCAGAATCTTCATCTCTTGCAGGATGTACGCGGACAGCTCTGGAATCGAGAAGACCTGATCGCGAAGCATGATGCGCACGTCGTGGTGCGGTCCTTCGACGATGCGATAGGGCATGGTCTCGATCGACGAGCGCACGGCCGTCGAGCCCCACTTGCGACCAATCAGACGCTTGGCGGCGTAGACAGTGTTCTCCGCGTTGGTGATGGCCTGTCGCTTGGCAATGTGCCCGACGAGGCGCTTGCCGTTTTCCGCCATGGCAACCATGGATGGCGTGGTCTTGTAGCCGCCTCGGTTTGGAATGACGACCGGCGTTCCATCTTCGACGATGGCCACGCAGGAGTTGGTCGTCCCCAAATCGATGCCAATGACTTTCTCAGGCATAATCGTTCCCCCGGCCCCTAGCCACGGCTAGTTGCCTTCCTTCGCCGCAATTTCTTTAATCAGCTCATCCACCGTGGCCAAGTCGCTGCTGATCTCGCCGTGGAGGATGTCGTTTTCAGTGTCCAAGTTCAGAGCTCGCTGCAAGACTTCTCGTGCTTGTTCCAACTGGGAACTGGCGCGATAGACGTCGGCAAGAACCCGTAGGTAGGAGGCATCACGCTCGCATAAGTCCGCTGCCTTCTTAGCATATTCCTCTGCCACGCTCAATTGCTTGCCCGTGACGGCGCACATGGCGGCGCGGCGCAGGTAGCGAGGCTGCTCGTCCATGCGGATGGCAGCCGCGAAGAGCTTGAGGGCCTGCTCGGTGTCGCCACTGAGCTCCGCGTCACAGGC
>JAHEAK010000468.1 GCA_024642805.1 Kofleriaceae bacterium
GAAGAGGATCTCCACCGTTTCGACCCCGTGGTCGCGCAGCTCGGCGAGTTTTTCCTCTGAGAGCTCCTCGTTGCACTGCAGGATGACTTCACCGGTCGACTCGTCGATGACATCGCGCGCGCTGACCTTGCCGACGATCTCGTCGAGCTCAGCGTCGAGGCGATCGACGTTGGTGTCTTGCAGCTTGCGGATGGCGCTCTTGGTGAACTTGCGATTCTTGCGAACCAGGACCTCTTTGGTCTCGGGGTGGCGAATGTCGCGGGTAGCGCGCTGACCGAGAAGCAAGTCGTAGTCGATCGACTTCTTGTAGGTGTCAGCCTTGCCGAAGTAGACGGTCTCGGTGTTGTAGTAGTAGTTGAGCAGCTCTTCGGTCGAGTAACCGAGGGCGCGCAGAATCACCGAAGCGTAGAGCTTGCGGCGACGGTCGATGCGCACGTAGAGCAGGTCTTTGTGGTCGAACTCGAAGTCGAGCCATGATCCACGGTACGGAATCACGCGGGCGTTGTAGAGCAACTTGCCAGAGGAGTGGCTCTTGCCTTTGTCGTGATCGAAGAACACACCGGGCGAGCGGTGCAGCTGCGATACGATGACGCGCTCGGTGCCGTTGACGATGAAGGTACCGCTCGAGGTCATCAGCGGAATCTCGCCGAAGTACACCTCTTGCTCCTTGACGTCGCGAATCGACTGCAGGCCGGTCTCTTCGTTGACGTCCCAGACGACGAGGCGAATGACGACTTTCACCGGTGCGGCGTAAGTCATGCCGCGTGCGCGACACTCGTCGACGTCGTACTTGGCGCGCTCGAGGTTGTAGGACACAAACTCCAGCGAGGATGTCTCGGAGAAGTCCTTGATCGGGAAGACGCTTTTGAACACGCCCTGCAGACCGATGTCTTCACGCTCTTCGTGAGGAATCTTGTCTTGCAGAAACTTGTCGTAGGAGCGCTTCTGGATGTCGATCAGGTTCGGGATAGCAACTGCTTTGTCGAGCTTTGCGAAGCTCTTCCTGACCCGAAAGTTGTTCTGGATTACCGACGCCATGAAGATGAGTCCCTTTGAGCGATGATGTAGAGCGAAGGTGCGCGCGGGCGCACTCGCGGTGGTCCGCTAATTCGCGGGCCGAAAACGACAGCATCGGACCACCTCATTGAGGTGGTCCGTGCATAGATGCCACGAATGGCGTGCCGCTAGTGAAGATACACTGTTGGCGATTTGCACAGATTGGTGCACAGAGACAGCCGAGTTGAACTACTTGAGTTCAACCTCTGCGCCGGCCTCTTTGAGCTTGGCGGCAATTTCCTCAGCTTCTGCTTTGGAAACGCCCTCTTTGATTGGCTTAGGAGCGGCTTCCACCAGCTCTTTAGCGTCTTTGAGACCGAGACCAGTGATCTCACGGGTCACTTTGATGACCTGGATCTTCTTGTCTCCGCCGCTCTTGAGGATGACGTCAAACTCGGTCTGCTCCTCGGCGGGGCCCGCGGCGGCAGCTGCAGGGCCAGCGGCTCCGGCAACAGCAACAGGTGCGGCTTTGACGCCCCACTTGTCCTCGAGGGTCTTGGTGAGCTCAACGAGTTGCATGACGGTCATGCCGCTGAGGAAATCAACTACTTGTTCTTGAGTAAGGTCTGCCATTTTCTCTGTCCTTTAGCCAAACGCGGCTGTCTAGCTGTTCATGGAGCGCTCGCGCGCAGCCAGTAGATACACAAAGTTCTGCGGTCCAGCCATCGTCTGTCGGACGAAATCCTGGGGAGCCGCGAGGAAAGTCATCAGAAGGTTTGCCTGACACTCAGGCTTGTCGGGCATCGTGGAAAGGGTCGCGACGCCTTGGACGTCGAGGCTCTTGCCCTCGAAATACCCGCCTTTGATGACGAATTTATTGTTTTCTTTTGCGTACTTAACCGCAATTTTAGCGGCGTCCGCAGGTGACTCCGTCGACCAGATGACCGCGGTGGGTCCAGCCAGGTGCTCCGACATGACTTCCATGTCCGTGCCCTTGATGGCTAGCTTCACCAGGGTGTTCTTCAGAACGCGGTAGCCACAACCTGCTTTGCGAAATTCATCGCGCAGCGCAGAGGTGGTGCCCACGTCCATTCCACGGAAGTCGGCGAGCACGATGCTCATGACTCCGTCGAAGGTCTCGCGGATTTGTCCGACGATTTCTTCTTTGCCTGTTCTATCCATCTTGCCTCTACTTGATATCGCAAGTGGCGGGATCCACCTTGATGCCAGGCCCGTAGGTTGAAGAAATGGTGATCGACTTGACGTAGTTACCTTTGGCAGTCGACGGCTTCATCTTGATCAAGATGTCCATGAACGAGCTCAAGTTCGCGGCAAGCTTTTCAGGCCCGAAGGACTTCTTGCCGATAACCGAGTGCACGATACCGGCCTTCTCGACGCGGAACTCGACACGACCAGCCTTAAGCTCGCCGACCGCTTTCGCGACGTCCATGGTTACCGTGCCGACCTTTGGGTTCGGCATCAGGCCACGGGGACCGAGGACACGACCGATCTTACCGACCTGTCCCATCATGTCTGGCGTGGCAACGACAGCGTCGAATTCAAACCAGTTCTCGTCTTTGATTTTGTTTACGTACTCTTCGCCACCGGCGTAGTCAGCACCCGCCGCCAAGGCTTCTTTTGCCTTGTCAGGTCTCGCGAGACAAAGAACTCTCTTTGACTTGCCAGTACCGTGCGGTAGCACGACTGCACCACGGACCATTTGGTCCGCATGCTTGGGATTGACTCCCAATCTCACGGCAACGTCGACAGTCTCATCGCTCTTTGCAGAGATTGTTACCTCTGGCAAAAGGGCGACGGCCTCACTTAGAGGATATCGACGATTCCGGTCGATCTTAGCTGCGGCAGCTCTATATTTTTTTCCAGCCATTCGGCCTCCTTCGCAGTCCCTGGTATGCGCCTTCGACCCAGGCTCCCAGGATTGGTTAATGCTCTATCGGTGTACTCGCAAAGACTCGCCGACTAATCGACGACATCGAGGCCCATAGAGCGGGCAGTACCGGCGATCGACCGCATCGCGGCTTCAACGTCGGAAGTGTTGAGGTCTTCGAGCTTGGTCGTCGCGATCTCTTTGAGAATCGCTTGGGTGACCTTGCCGACCTTGTTCTTGTTGGGCTCGCCAGAGCCCTTTGGAATGCCAGTGAGCTTCTTGAGCAACACGGAAGCTGGTGGCGTCTTCGTGATGAAGGTGAAGCTGCGATCCGCGTAGGCCGTGATGACGACGGGGATGATGAGGTCACCTTGGGCCTGGGTGCGGGAGTTGAACTCTTTGCAGAACTGCATGATGTTCAATCCGTGCTGACCAAGCGCGGGGCCGACTGGCGGAGATGGATTCGCCTTGCCTGCGGGGACCTGAAGTTTGATTAGGGCTGCTACTTTTTTCATCGCTTTTACCTGAGTCGGTTGTTAGTCGCTGCTACTGCTGCTCTTGGTGTTTTTCCACCTGGTCGAAGCCGAGCTCGACCGGTGTGGCACGTCCGAACATGGACACCACAACCTTGACCTTTTGCTTGTCGCTGTTGACGTCCTCGATGATTCCGGAGAAGGTCGTGAATGGACCGTCGATGACCTGCACGTTGTCGCCAACCACGTAGCTGACCTTGGGGGTCGGCTTGGTCTTGCCGGTGGTAACCGCAGACTGCACGCCGGTGATGTCACGCTCTGGTACCGGGCTTGGGTGTTGCCCACCCAGGAAGCCGGTGATCTTTGGAGTGCCCTTGACCGCGTGGAAGGTGCGCTCGTTGAGAGCCATCTGCACGAACATGTAGCCCGGGTAGAATTTGCGAGTAGAGGTACGACGCTGGCCTTTGACCATCTCCATGACGTTTTCCGTCGGGATCAGGATTTCGCCAAAGAGGTCCTCAAGCCCACTACTCTTGATGCGCTCCTCAAGACCTAGCTTGGCCCGGTTCTCGTGGCCAGAGTAGGTGTTGACGACGTACCATTTTAGTTCGGTTGAATCGCTCATTGCTTTGTCTAATCGCCTTACCTAGCCGCCGTAAATAACTTGGGTGAGCTTGGACCATACGAGGTCGAAAAAACCAAGAATAAAAGCCGCCAGGAAGGTCATAAAGATGACCACGATGGTGCCCATCTTGACCTCTTGAGCCGTCGGCCAAGTGACCTTCTTGAGCTCACTGGCAACCTCGTTGACGAGGTTGTAGGACTCTTCTTTTCGGTACAGGTAGATGCCGCCCGCCGTGCTCACCACCGTCGCGAAAACGATGATCAAGAACTCATCGGGGGTGCGCGTGAAGTAGCCCCAAATCCAATCGGCCGTCCACTTGAGTAGAACGAACGCAAGCAGCCCACCGAAGAGGTAGATCAGGTGTACTGGCTTGTTTGGTGCGTTTTCTTGCGCCACGGTGGCTCCTGAGCGGATGGTAAAAAATAAGATCGAGGTTGAAGACTTGGGGTAGTTTGGCAGGGAAGGAGGGACTTGAACCCACAGCCCTCCGCTTTGGAGACGGATGCTCTACCAGTTGAGCTACTTCCCTATATTCTTTGCTAAATTTTGGTGCTTCAACCTCGGTCTTGGGCGAACGGAAGCGGACGTGTACCTCACTTCGCATTTGAGTGCAAGTGCCGAGATTCAAAAAGCAAACGCCCGCGGGATCCATTGATCTCGCGGGCGTAAATAGCTGATTTAGTGACTGATCGTGAGTGTCGATCAGGCCGTGATCGAGGTGACGACGCCGGCGCCGACGGTGCGGCCACCCTCGCGGATAGCGAAGCGGAGACCCTCTTCACAAGCGATGGGGGCGATGAGCTCGACGTCCATGTTCACGTTGTC
>JAHEAK010000023.1 GCA_024642805.1 Kofleriaceae bacterium
GCTCGGAAGTCGCCTGGCGCAGGCGCAGCGCGTCGACAAACACGGCGATGAAGTCTTCGATCCTGACGATGAAGACGAAGAGGTCTTCGATCCTGACGACGAGGCCAACGAGAACGACGATGGCGACGAAGGCGACGAGGGGTCGCCCGGCGAGAGCCGCTTGCCACAGACTCGTGTCGAGGCGCCTGCTGGTTTCGCGCAGGTCGAGATCATCGATCGCAGCGTGGGCTTTCGCGACGACACCTTCGCGTCTGTGAGCATCGACAGCAAGGGTGTGTCGTGGGTGACGACCTACCAGGGGCGTATCTACAAGAGTTTGGATGGCGGCGAAAACTGGAACGAGTACACCGTGCTCCCAGAGGTCAAAGAGCTTTGGGGTTTTTCTGGCCAGTACGTCTTGCTGGGGCACCTGCGCAATCCGCAGGTACCTCGCGCGGAGAACACCACGCTGGCTCCCAGTGGTGGTTTCAACGCCGACGGTCGCAGCTATCAATTGCTGGCCGGTGACGCGTTTGGCGCGACCAGTCTCGGTGGCGAAGATGGCTTTTCTCTCGACAACTACCCAAGTTTTGAAGAAGGGGGCGCATTCACCGATGGACTGCGCGGTGCCTCTCGCTCCGCTAGCGGCGGTGGGGGAGTGGTTCTGGGCGCGGGTCTGTCTGCACGCGCGCCGCGCCTCTCGGTGCTTCTGGGAATTCTCAAGCGGCCCATCGCCAACATCTCGATGCAGCGCCTCTTGCTCACCACCACAGCCCGCTACACCTCGGTTCGCGAAGTCACTCCGCATCCCACTGACGTCGGCAAGGTCTTCGCAGCAACCGCCTTTGGCTTGTACAAGAGCACTGACAATGGCGAGAGCTGGTATCGCGATTTTGCCGGCCTAACCCCTGCCGAGCGCTGGATCGGCCATGTACTGCCCGATCCGAAAAACCCCAAGCGAGTGTACATGGGTACATCCAGGGGCCTGTTCATGTCTGACGATGGTGGCGAGAGCTGGGCAAAGAACACCCGAGTGCCTGAGATCTCGATTCGGCGCATCGCCATTGATCCGACCGACTCGCGCTATGTCTACGTGGCAGGCAACGGCGGCATGTACCGCTCCAGCGACTACGGCGACAACTTCGACTTCGCGTACTACCACTCGATTCCCAAGCGGCGAGACGTCGGCTGGATGGCCATCGATCCTTTCGATCCCAACGTGGCCTACTTGGGTACCCAGGACGGCCTCATGCGCACCACCAAGTTGCGCGAATCGACCATCACCGACTGGGAGGTGGTCTCCGGTCTGCGCACGGTCAACCTGGCCATCGGCACGGTCGCCATGTGTAGCAAGCACCCCGGCCACATCTACATCCAGACTCGCGCTGACCTGCCCACCATCAATTACGGCGCCAACGGCCCAGAGAGCCTGCTCCTCGAGTCGTGGGATCACGGCTTGAGCTGGCGTGAGCTGGCAGGCAACCAGACGGCCGGCGACATTCAGTGGTTCACCCTCGATCCGAGTGACACCGACACGGTCTGGGTGGCCTTCTCGCGCGCGCTCATCGAGATTCGCCGCAAGCAGGGCGAGGCCATCGAGCTCGACCTGAGCAAGACGCGCCTGTCGATGGGACGACCCGTGCTGCCCTCGATGCCGAGCATGAGTCAAGTGATGGCCGCCGCGCTGCGCAGCAACGAGCTGGAGATGAATGAATTCGTCGAGCGCCTCGATAGCCTGCGCAGTCGCAACTGGTTGCCCAGTACCATCAACATCAGCGGAGGCCTTGGCTTTTGGAACCTCGGCACGGCCGAGCAGGACATCCAGTTTCCAGGCGATCGCTACCTCAATGTGCAGCGTCACGACTCCTGGAACGTCACCGGATGGCTGTCCTGGCGCCTCCCCGACCTCTTGTATCGGCAAGACTCGGCGCCCATGATGCGTTTCCAGGAGCTGAAGATGGTCAACGGCGTGCGTGATCGCATCATTCACACCATCCACCGCAACTACGGTGAGCTGCAGCGCGTGCGCGCCAAGCAGAAGTTCGAGCCGAGTAAGAAGCTCATGACCCGGGTCAATTTGGCCTTGCGGGCGCAGTATCTAGAAGCTCTGGTGGATCTATCCACCGGCGGCTTTTTGACCAAGTGGGACAAGAAAGCAAAGCGATGAAAACCATGTCAACCCTTCTCAAAGCCGGATGCCTGCTCATCCTTTTTGCACTCACCCAATTCGGGGTCGCTCGCGATGCGCGTGCCGATGACGAGGTCGACGAGGTTCTCGCCAAATTCGACCACGAGCCTGATATCCGCGAAGTGCAGGTTGCCGCCATCAACTACTACAACGTGAGTCCGCAGAAGATTTCCTCGCTGCGCAGTCGAACGCGCAGCAAGGCGCTGATTCCGGGACTCTCGGTTGGCTTCACCAACTCGCTCTCGAGCTTCAATCGCAGCGTCGACGACATCATCTTTCGCAACGTCGGCATCGCAAAGCTCGAAAACCAGAACGCTGACTTCGTTGGCTTTAGCGCCAGTGCCAGCTGGAGCCTCGATCGCCTGGTCTTCAACGCCGAGGAGCTCGACGTCATGTCGCTCATCGGTATTCAGGATGGTTTGCAGCGCGAAGTGACGGCTCTCTATTACGTGCGTCGGCGTTTGCAGATCGAGATGCTGCTCAATCCGCCCAAGTCGCTGGCTTCGCGCCTCTCCGGTCGCCTTCGCCTCGAGGAGCTAACTGGTCTGCTCGACGCCTATACCGGCGGCTACTTCTCCAAGAAGATCGCCAAGAATAAGGGCGTGGCTGCTCGCAAGATCGAGAAGGGCGACACGCTCACGGCGGAGAGCAAAGGCGGCGATGCACTGCGCATGCGCCTGCGGACGCCGAGCACGACCAGCCAAGCGGGCACCAGCGTCAAAGAGAGCAGCACCCGCTAGCCGACACCTGCTTGCCATCGTTCGAGCGAAAAGGCCGCAGCCGCTGGGACGCTATTCGATCTCGACCACGCGATCGATCCAGCCCACTCGACAGGAGCCGATGCGCAGGTGCAAGCTGCCTTTGCCCCGCACGCTGAGATCGACTCGCGCGCGACTGCCACTGCCGCGGCTGCGCGCATAGAAGAGCGCAGAGCCGCCGTCGTAGAGTCCACGGCCCCAGCCATCGAGATGGCCGATGTGCGTGCGCGCATCCTTGCCATGCACCAGCGAGAGGCCAGTGGTGGTCGCGCACAGCGTGAGAGGCTCGCTGATGTCGAGGGTCTTGGCGGAGTCTAGAACGTACGTTGGCAGGTAGCCGATGTTGTCGATCTGCACGCGCACCGTGTGCAAGTCATCGGCGAGCTCTTCGATATCAAGCAGCTCGCAGCGCAGGCGAGGAGCCAGGCACGCCACGCGCTGAAAGCATTCGCTCTGCGCTCGGCACAGCGGGTCGAGCATTTCCTTGGGCGGGTTCCACAGACCAAAGCGAGGGTCGATGCCGCCGACCTCCACCGCACCGAGCTGGGGATGTTCGGTGGCCACCCACGGGCGCATGACCCGCCCCTGGTTGTGCTTGTCATCCCAGCGGGCCAGCGCTAGCAAATCCTCCCGAGTGAGGTGCGTGTAGCGATCGACGAAGCGCTCTTGTTTCGCGGCACCGATTTGCTCGAAGAGATCCCACAGCTCGACGACATAGGCCAGGCAGCCGCGCTGGTGGTAGGCGTACTCGCTAAGATCTCCGCGAATCGGCGTGTCAGGTTCGTAGGTGAATTCCTCGAAGCCGCTGACCATGGGGTAGCCGGTGCATTCGGTGGCCCAGGCGCCAACCTGTCGGTAGAGCGCCAGGTCGCTGGCGTTCATCTTGGTATCGGGCTTGTCGCCGAGCGGGCGAATGAACACGCCCCCGAAGGTGTGGAAGTTGAGCCAGGCGAAGATGTTCGGATGCGCATGGACGAAGTCGACCACCGCGCGCGACTCGGGTGCGCTGGTCGCGTAGGCCCCGGCGCCCACCTGCTGGTTCTCGGGAGCCCAGAGGTAGGGGAAGTTGCGATTGAGATCGATCTCGTTGTCGGAGAGAAAGTGCGGATCCGGAATCGAATGCCCATCGAAGTTCTCGATCACGCCCTCGGGATAGATCTTGTAGTACGGGCCGAGGTCTTCGATTCGGCGCGGCAGCATGACTCCCTCTTCCTCCACGAAGTCACCAGCGGCATCCTCGACTCGCATGACCAGCGCCAGGCCGTCACCGTCGATGTCGGTACAGCGCCAATGGCTGTGTTGCTGTTGCATGCGCGTGTCTCGCGGCGTCGATCGCATATAGCGCCCGCTTTGTAGGACCGCTTCGGCTCCGTCGGGTGACATGCGCGGCATGACGTAGACCAAGAGCTCGCGCAGGATCTCGGCTTGATGTGCGGGGCGTGCACTTGGCGCATCCAGGTGCGCGCGCAAGAGGTCCTCTGCGATGGTCAATGCCACGTTGGTTCCGCACAGCTCGGAGGCGTGCATGTTGGCGTCGACCCATAGTGCAGGGCGCGTGCGCTCGGGCTCGCTACCAATGGTCAGGAGCCACAACTCGCGCCCCTCTGGTGTCGCTCCCAGACTGCGCAGATGAACGAGCGCAGGAAAGGCATCGGCCCACGCTCGCAACTGGCGTGTGAGCTGCTCGTAGGTAAGGAAGTCCTCGCGAAAGCCCTGGTAGTTGTCGTCGATGCTCGCGCTCTTGCTCATGCGCCGACTGTATCGCGGCTGCGGCGGGTGCGGCCCGCTGTCGATGCGCTACTCGTCGATGCGCTACTCGTCGATGCGCTACTCGTCGATGTGCTACTCGTCGATGTGCTACTCGTCAACGCGACAGGCGGCGATGAGCCGCGTCTCCATCGAGGGGGCTGCGTCGCGACCGTGCACTTGCAGGGCCAGCTGCGTGCGAAAATCGCCGCAGGCCTCACCACCGGTCTGGATGGTGTAGCAGGGCAGTTGCGTGGAGCTGAGTAGATCGCCAGGACGATCACAGGCTGGCAAGAAGGTGGCGGGCGCCGACGAACCTGTTTCGGTCTCGTAGACCAGGCAGTCGACTTGTCGACCGGGGGCCTGATCGTCCACGTCACTCACGGGACCTTCGAGGCAGGTGGTTCCCATGCTCTGACGCAGGTTGTGGAGCATGCCCTTGAGTCCGCGCGCGGGGCCAGCGTCGCACAGCGAGCTCAGCTCGCCAGAGTCGGCGAAGGCGTCCACAAAGGCGCTCAGGCGTATGCCTGGATAGGCCGCTGTACCCTGGGTGTCCTGACAGGAGGGCGTCAGCTGCGCGTCAGCGCCGTCGTCGTCGGCCTCCACATAGACGTTTTCGGGATCGCCGATGATGGCAGTGACCACCAGATCCTGCGGGTTGGGCTTGAGAGCGCGCAGATAGTCGACGTAGGTGTCGACGGCAGTCACATGCTCAGAGTTGTCCCTAGGCCTACAGTCGTTGCGCATGCCTGGCTTGTAGACGTCGTCGCCGTCGCAGATGACGCCAGTTTGGAAGCAGCGAAAGTTGGGATCGTCGCCGCGAAACTGTGGGTTCTCCGGATCGAAGAGCGCTGGGTTGTAGGTGGAGCAGTCGTCTTCGTCGGTGAGCACGACCACGCCGAGAACCGCATCGGGGCGCAAGAAGCCGAGGTTCTGCTCGATGCTCTTGTCCAGAGCGCTGCGCATGCCTTGCAAGGGCTGCTCGTACTCACAGCCGTTCTCGCCGAGCTCGGCCATGCACGCGAAGGTATCGTTGAGGCTGCCCTCGAAGTTGGTCAACACCGAGCCGTCGACGTCGCGCTGCACCTCGAGATACGACTCGCTGCTAATCGCGCAGCCACGCACAGCGGGGCTCTCCAAGCTGCCACCGTGACCTTGTGCCGTGCAGCCCGTGGCGGCGCCGCCAAACTCGCCAATGCCAATGTCGGTCGCGACCACGCCGATGTGCATATCTGGCTGCCCGCGGCCGAAGGAGAGGTGTTCGAAGACCTGAGAAAAACTCTGTGAGAGTTGACGCTGTCTCTCGGCCATGTTCTGGCTATTGTCGATGACAAAGAGCAGGTCGACCTGATCACGCAGATGGGCGGGTGTATCGACGACCACCCGGAAGCTGCCGGGCGGGTCCTCGCCCAGGGGCGCATCGATGGTGCAGGCCGAGGCCAGCAACAGCAGAGGCGACAAGAGCAGCTGGCGTGTGCAAGTGGGCATAACAGCTCGTGCCTGAGTGTGGCCGTTGTGGGCCTAAGCTGTGCAATAAAATGAAGCGGCTGCAGCAGCGCCCAGATAACTGGCTGGAAACACGTGGGTGTGACGAATGCCGGTGCAAGATTTCTCGGCAAGGTTCAGACTGAAAGGACGATGGCTGGGCATAGAGGCAAACGAGGAATCCGTGGCCGAGGACATGCGCCACAGGGCTGGCTGCCGGAGGCACGCGTCGTCGTCGACCGCCGAGCTCCTTCATGGATGCAACCGATGGGCGCTGCCAGCATGGCACCCTTCGGGGCAGGCGAAGCCGTTAGCTACGTGCGCGCGGCCGCACCTTTGTCGACTACCTTGCTCGCGCTCGTCAACGCTTTTTGGCCGGTACTCGTGATCGTCTCGATGGGCCTTGGCCTCTTGTGGGGCGGCATGTTGGCCAACTCCCCCTAGCGTGCGCGGCTAGTCTTGCGGGCGGGCTGCGGCGACCAGGGCAGGGAGCTCGCTGAGACTCTGACTGCTAGAGCCGACCAGCTCGGCCGGGCGAACCTTAGCCAGTCCCCAGGGCTCGATCTCGCCCTGACACACCGCGAAGGCGCCACCATCGATGCGGCCCACCACGCCCAGGCCCGTGCTCGGTGCGCGCTGTAGCTCGACGACTTGCTCGGGAAGTCCAGAGACGTCGATCTCGATGAGTCCTTCTTCGCAGCTGAGGACGAGCGAGTAGTTGATGACTCGTCGCTCGACCATAAGAATATTACCAAGTGTGCTGCGATACACCTCGGTCCAAGGCACGCGGGCACCGTGTTCGCGCAGGGTGGCAAAGTCGAGGTGAAAGAGCCCGCGCTCGCCGATGCGGCGCGCGAGAAGTCCATTTTGCGTGACGACGGCGTCGACCAGACCGGCGGCATGAAGGTCGACGTCAGGGGTGCGCTCGTCTTCCATCCACCAACATCCGGGTTGGTGTGGGGTGCAGCCGAGGAACATGTTCTTGACGTTCATGCTCTTGAGCCACTGGGATACACCAAAGGCAATTTCGGGTGCACTGCCGGTGTCGCCAAGGCGACGGTCGCCGTTCCAAAGCACGGTGTCGCCCGGCAGGCGATGGATGGCGTCGAAGTGGAAGTAGCGGCCTTCCCATGGCGTCTCGCAGGTCATCTTGTCGCCGACTCGAAGACCAGCGACCCGGGCCGAGTCAGAGGGGATGGCCACGTGGCACTCGCCGCGCGTGTCGAGGGCAATAAACAAGATGCCACGCGGCGTGATGCCGCGTTTGGCCAGCTCTTGGAAACCAATGATGGCAGCCGCGGGCTCGCGAAAGTGAAATACCTTGGCGGGAATCATGAGGCGGCGGACCCTAGCACCGAGGTCGCCGTCTGGCGAGCCGCATTATGGATAGCTTGTCTCGCCACGGGCAGGCGGCACGCCCCAGCCTTTTAGCTTGCGCCACAGGGTGTTAGCGCCGATTCCGAGGGCTTTGGCGGTATGCGTGCGATTGCCACCGAAGCGCTCTAGTACTTCGAGTACGTAGCGGCGTTCGAGTTCGGCCATGGGCATGACCTCACCATCTTCGAAATTTCTATCGGGCGCGATCTCACTCTTCCCTGAAAGCAGCGATGGCGGCAGGTGTTCGCGTTCGATCGTGGCGCTCTCAGCGGCGAGCGAGAGCGCGCGGTTGATGACGTTCTCGAGCTCGCGAAGATTGCCAGGCCAGAGATAGTGCTCCAGACAGGTGCTGGCCTCGACCGACAGGCTCTTGTCGGCGACGCCGCGTTGCTGTCGGCTCAGCTCCTCGACGAAGTGACGAGCGAGTGGAAGGATGTCTTCTCGTCGTGAGCGCAGCGGCGGCACGAACACAGAAATGGCCCGCAGCGCTTCTAGGAGCGCCGAGTCAAAGCGCCCGGCTTCGCTGAGTTCCTCCAGATCCTTGCTCGTCGACGCGATCACGCGTGCATGGATGATACGAGCCTCGTCGGTACCAAGCGGCGTGACTTCGCACTGCTTGATGGCATGAAAGAGTTTCTGTTGCACCCCAAGTGGCAGAGCATCGACGTCTTCGAGGAAGACGGTGCCATGGCCTGCCCGCTCCAGTGCACCCATCGCGCGCTCACGTGCGCCGGGGAACGCACCGGTTTCGTGGCCGAAGAGCTCCGATTCCAGCAAGGCGCCTGGGAGCGCCACACAGTTGACGGCGACCAGGGCTTCCTGACGCACAAGGCTGTTTTCGTGCAGCATGCGGGCCAGGCGACTCTTGCCAACACCGTGTTCGCCGGTGAAAAGCACGGGAGCGTCAAGCGCAGCGGCTCGACTACAGAGTTCTAAGACTTCTTCCATGCAACGGCTTCGTGGCGAAGTGGGCTGTTGCCATGGCAGGGCAGGTGTGCTGGTCGTGTATTCGTCTGCGAGTGCGGGACCAGGCGTGCCCCACGACTTCCTCGTCTTGCCGATCAGGCGACAGCAGTCGGCACCCATGGCCACGCACTGGGTCTCGATGACGAGACACTCCTCAGCCATGACACCGCTCGCAAAACCGGATACGAAACCCGCAAGCGTCCAACAGACGGGAGTCTGCGAGCGGCCATACACACGCGCGTGTTGCTCGGCTTCGTAAGAGTGGGTCCAGTGCAGTTCGAGCTCGAAGACGCCTTGCTTGCGGTCGACCTTTAGATGCTGCAGTTCGGGTTGCGCCTTGCCTTCCGCTCGCTGAAGCGCCGCGCAGCTGCTCCACCACTCCTCATCGCTGGTCCAGGACTTGAGCTTCTCGGTGAGACCGGCATCGCGACGACCATTGGCAAAGCCAAAGCGCTTGAGAATGGGCCGCGCGCGCTCGACGCCCACTGACTCGATGAGCTCTCGGCGCAGCGCGCCGAAGGCGTCCGCGTCCCACAGGAGCATTCGGCCTCGGTCGAGAGGGACCGAGCCCTCGTTTGCCGACATGTTCAACAATGTGGGTAGCTGCATCTCAGACGCTGTCATCGAAACTCCGTCGCGAGCCTAGTGGGCTGTAACAATCGTAATTTGGACTACTACTATTACGTCCGCAAGCTTCGGTTCAGGGCGAGCGCTTACATTTCGGTCGAATTTTTACAAAAAAAATCCCGCGAATACCGTTCAGCTTCGAGGCGGGCTGGGATCTCCTGGACCTGGTCCTGGATCCTGCTTTGGACGACTGCTCATCCCCAGGTCGGCTCGCTAGGCGGATCCACACCCTACGGAGGTGTCTAGGCACGAGTACGCGCTCGCTTCACAAGCTCGGCCCAGCTTGCTTGCGGCATGCGAATCACCGGTGCGCTATGAAAGGAGGGCTGCGCCACATTGGGGCAGCTGCTACCATGAGTGGACTCAGCTAATGCCCGATCGGAAACGGCCAGATTCATCGGATTTTGGAAATCTGAGCACGGAAGTCCCCAAAGACGCGACGTGGAAAGCTGCCTCGGAATCGGCTCGTACGCCGATTGCTCTTGAGGAGACTCAGATCGTGGCCGGCGGTGTCGCCGCCTCGAGCAAGGTCATCATCGACGACAACGAGCTGCTCCAGTCTGGTGAAGTGATTGGCCGTTACCGGATTCAGGACATCCTCGGTTCCGGCGGCATGGGTGTGGTCTACGCCGCCTTCGATCCGGATCTCGATCGCAACGTCGCCATCAAGATCATTCGACCCCAGGCCGACGACGCAGACGCGGAACTGGCCAGGTCTCGCTGCCTTCGCGAGGCCAAGCTCATGGCGCAAATCTCACACCCGAATGTGCTGACGGTGTACGAGGTCGGCACCATCGACCAACAGGTCTTCATCGCCATGGAGTTCGTCAATGGCATGACCTTGCGCGACTGGCAGAAGCAGGGGCGCAGCTGGTCGGAGATCATTGAAGTCTATGAGAAAGCCGGTCGGGGATTGGCGGCCGCGCACGCCGTTGGTCTCTTGCACCGCGACTTCAAACCGGAAAACGTCATGGTCGACGAGGCCGGGCGCGTTCGGGTGCTCGATTTTGGTATGGCCGTGGCGAGCAATAGTCTGCTCAGCGCCATGGCCGAGATTGAGGAAAGTTCTCGCTCGCTCATTTCTAAGAAAAAACCCTTGTTTTCAGGCTCGCTGACCGAGACCGGCGCCGTCATGGGCACGCCAGGGTACATGTCGCCCGAGCAGCACATGTCACAGGAGATCGACGCCAGGAGCGATCAGTTCAGTTTCTGTGTGGCGCTCTTTGAGGCGCTCTACGGCATCAGGCCCTTCGCGGGCGACAATTACATCCAGCTGGCCCACAACGTGATCCAGGGCGAGCTCGCCGAGATCCCCAAAGACACCGAGGTTCCCCGTTGGGTGCAAGAGATCGTTAGCAAAGGCCTGCAGCGCAAGCCAAGCGATCGCTTTGAAAGCCTCGAACCCTTGCTCTCGGCACTCGGTCGAAGCCGTGCCACGCGTCCCATTTTCTATTTGCTCGGTGGTCTCGGGCTCGCCCTCGCGCTTGCGATCGCATTCTTTTTCGCCGGCGTCTTTGAAGCGGGCCATGCAGACCACAGCGATACGCGTTGCAAAGGCGGTCAGGCCCGGCTCACTGGCGTATGGGATGCGAACACCAAGAGCGCCGCTGCTGCCTCGTTCTCCGCCCTCAAGTCGGGCTTTAGCGAGGGCTCGTGGAAAGCGACCGAGCGTGTACTCGACAAGTACGCGAGTGACTGGGTGTCCATGCATCAAAAGGCCTGCGAGGCCACCACCGTTCGGGGCGAGCAAAGTGAACAGCTCCTCGACCTGCGGATGATTTGCCTGGACCATCGCCTCATCGAGCTCAACGAGCTCTCGAGTGTTTTGACCAAGGTCGACGTCAACCTGGCCAACAACGCCCAGTCTGCGGCCGACGCGCTCTCGCCGATTGCTGACTGCGGCGACGTCGAGCGGCTCACGGCTCGTGTGCAGGCACCCAAGGACGAAGCACAGTGGGCAGCGGCAAAGGAGCTCCGCAGCAGTCTTGCACGCGTAAAGATCCTCACCGACACCGGCCAGTATCCGGAGGCGCTGTCCCTGGTCAAGACTCTCGACGAAGCCGTCAAGGCGGTGGCCTACAAGCCACTGGAGGCGGAATACTACTTCGCGCTCGGGGTTGCACAGTGGAAGACCGGCGACAGCGTGCAGGCGGCGGAGTCACTGCGCTTGGCTGGTCAAATCGCCCAAGCGGCTCGTGACGATCGTCTGAAGCTCAAGGCGTGGATTCAGCTGGTGCACATCGTCGGTTTCGATCTTGGCGATCTTAAGGGCGCTCTGGTCTGGTCTCAGCTGGCCGAAGGAGCGCTGAGCGCGGGCGAGGGCGATGACCGCTTGCGTGCGCAGCTCTACAACTACATGGGCGCGGCTTATTTTCAGGCCGGCGACTACCAGAAGTCGGTGGAGTTCAATAAGAAGAGTTACGACGTGCGCATCCTCTTCTTGCCAGAAGAGCACCCAGCCGTCGCGACATCCTTGGACTACCTGGGCAGCGGTTATCTGATGCAGGGAGAGTCGGATCTGGCCTTCTCCTCGCTCACGCGAGCCATGGAAATCCGCCAGGCCACCCTCGGCAACGACCATCCGATGGTGGCGGAGTCCCACAACAACCTTGGCAATGCCTACTACCACCTGGGGCAGATCGAACAGGCCAAGCAAGAGTACACCTTCGCCCTCGAGACCTGGCAGGCGGCTCTCGGTCCGGATCATCCGAAGGTGGCTGTGGCTCTGGCCAATTTGGCCAATGTCATGGTCACAGAGGGCGACTACGAGCAGGCCATCGAGTTCTTGAAGCGCTCGCTGGCTATCGAGAAGAAGAGCTTTGGAGAAAATCACCTGAATGTCTCCGACGCCTACTACGACATCGGTGTGGTCTATTCGATGATGGACGACGATGATCAAGCGCTTAGCTTTTATGAGTCAGCCCTCGAGTCTGCCGATCGTGGTGGTGCTCGCGAGCATCCCAACACCGCCAGGGTCTTGTTGGCCCTGGGCACGACGGCCAGTGCGTTAGGTAAGCAGGCGCTTGCGCTGGAATCGGTAGAGCGTGCTCTCACCTTGCGGACCACGACCAATCAGCCGGTCGCCGACATCGCCGAGAGCCGCTTCGCGCTCGCCAAGATCGTCTTCGATGGCAAGGACAAGGAACTGGCAATCGAGCTCGCCGAGCGTGCGGGTAGAGAGTATGCCGGCCTGGGGGAGAGCTACGGCGAGGCCAAACAAGAAGTCGATAGCTGGCTGCAGCAGCATAGGTAGTGGCTTCCAAGGACGACCCGGCTACCGATGCCGGCAAGAGTGGGGTAGGCTGAAGAGTATGGTGTTAGCAGGTGGGCAGTGAATCAGGGATCGCAACCGTTCGAAGTCGAACTACCACCAGCACTCGCCTATAGGCTGCGCTGGGCGACCAGCGAGGAGAAGGTCGAAATCACCGAGCGCCTGCGCAGCATGGGGCGGCAGACCATGAACCTGCGCATCATGCCCGACGTGCGCGTGCTCAGCCTGTACAACCGCACGTCCAACGAATTGATCGGTTGGTGTTGTTTGGACTACGAGTACCAACCCGCCTACCCCGAGCTGATGTCCCTGCATCTCGATCCTAGTTACCGCTCCTACAACTTGGGGCTCCTTTTGGAGACGGCTCGGGCGGCGGTGCTCTGGGAGTTGGGATTTAGGATCGCCTACACCAGGATGGAGGCGGCTACCAACGCAGGCCTCATGAAGTACCGGATCGAAGCAGGGCTCATCAAGCAGCTGACCACCGCTGACTTGCCGGAGAGCTTCTACGGCCTGTGTAACCACTGCGAGTGCTTTCAGCGCAGTTGCACAAGTCAGGCTTACTTCATGGTCAATCTAGAAGCCCTCTTGCGCAGGGGCGCCGATCGGTTGGGCGCAATCGACGTTCGCAAGCTTCCCCAAGACATCGATCTGGATCCAGCCAAGTTCCGGCAGCGCTCCAGGCAAGCCTAGCGCAAGGAGCTCGTGGGAGAGTCGCAGGCGATTGGCGAGGCAGTGCGCGACCATGCGGTCGCCGAGATGTGCGCTCGTCTCGGCGAGCGAGTGGTTGCGATTTACTGTCTTGGCAGTCTGGCGCGTGGGGGATTCGTGTCCTCGACCAGCGATGTCGATCTGGCGCTCATTCTCAGTGATCCGGCCCAGCCCGATGATGAGGAGCTCGTCTACGAGCTGCGCGCACGCGTCGCGGCCAGCGGCCTCGAGTTGGCCGATCGCCTCTCGCTCTTTTGGGCCACCCCCTCGGCGCTTCGTTCGGGCCCGTACCATGGCCGATTCCCAGCCATCGACGTAGCGGACCTTTTGCAGAGTGGTCAGCTGCTCTTCGGACGCGAGCTGCGCCCAGAGATACCTGTTCCAAGCAAGGAAGAGGTCGTGCTTGCCTCGGGGCTGCACCTTTTGCGCTTGCTCGATAAGCCCGCGACCATTGCCAGGGAAGGTGGCCCCGCCCGTACCGTTGGCAGTCCCACGGGCGGGTTCGACAGGGACATCTGGGACAAGTTCGACGATGTCTTCGAGGTCGGTTTGCGCCACCTGTGCAAGCGCGTACAGGTACCGGCTCGCTTGCTCTTTACCGCCGAGACCGGTCGCATGGGTGGTACGGAGGAGGGGGTTGCCTTCGTCGCGCAGCGCAGCAGCGAGGCGGTAGCCGAGCTTTTGCGCGCGAGTCTTCGATGGCGAAATCATCCTCCTCTTCGAGACCAGGCCGTGGCGCTCCTGCGCGCCGGGCTCTTGCCGCTGTGGATCGAAAGCGTGGCCAGCTACGGGCGAGCCTTCGAGCAATACGGCAGGAAGGATCTTCGTGAGCGTGCCGATCGCTGGGCCGACGAGCTGCGGGCCAGGGATGAGAGTGTGTCCAATGAGCAGCGACCTCGCGGCTGAAACAGAGCACCGTGCGGAGCACGAGCCAGGGCACGCGCCTCGCCCCTGGGCCGTGCTCGTCATGATGTTCATGGCGCGAACCTGTGTTGCCATTGAGTTCGGATCGATCGCACCGCTGAGCAAGACCCTGAAGACCGAGCTCGGCATGAGCTACGCGCTGGTCGGAGCACTCATTGGTGTTTTTCTTTTGCCAGGCGCTCCAGTTGTGTTGGCGGGTGGTTTTCTGGCGCATCGTCTCACGCGCAGGCGGCTGCTCATCATCGGCTTGGCTTGTTTGAGCCTCGCTCCCTTGAGCTTGCTCGTGCCTGTGCCGGCGATCGCAATTGCCGGCCGCCTCATTGGTGGAGCCGGCGGCGCCATCGTCACCCTCATGGCCACGACCTCGGTAAGCATCGCATTCGCGCCAGAGAAGCGCTCTCTGGCACTCGGCTGGCTATCGACCACCTGGCCCTTCGGCATCGCGGTGGCTCTAGCTCTTGGCGGTCCGCTTGCCCAGCATAGCTCCGTGCAGCTGGCCCTTCTCGCGCCGGGCGCGCTCTCCGCCCTGTGCTTGGTGGTCTACATGCTGCGCACGCCCCCGTCGGCCGCTGCCATCACGGAGAACACCAGCCATGGCAACGGCTTCGGTCTGTCGCGCATCGAAGTGTGGATGGCCATCAACATCGGTTTGGTGTGCGCGCTGGCCAACACCGGCTTCATCGTCTTTGCCAGCTATGCGCCTTTGTTCATGATCGATCACAAGATTGCAGAAGACACGGCCAACAATCTGGTGAGTCTCGGTCCTTGGCTGGCGATGATCGCCCTGCCACTGGGAGGAATGTTCACCGATCGCGTCGGTCGCCCGGCTGCCACCTTGGTGGTCAGCAAGGTGAGTGCTGGTTTGCTGGTGCTTGCCTTTTGGTATGCGCCCACCACGTTGGTGTGGATCCCGATGTGGGGCATCGCCATCATGTTTGGTGGGCCGGCCATGTTCTTGTTGGCAACGACCTGCTCAACGAACGCCGGCCGGCCCGCGAGTCTCGGCATCTTCTACGCCGTCTTCTACCTCTTTGTTGCAGCCGCTCCGCCGCTGGCTGGTCGACTCATTGACACCAGCAGCGGACCAGGCGGCGCTGTGCTCTTGGCTGGCGGGGCCCTTTTGTTGGTGCCGATACCGCTGGGACTTTTTCTGCACAGCTATCGAAAATACCGAGCGGATCCGATGCGAGCGCTCTAGTTGGCACTATGGGAGGCCACTTTCGACGCCCATCGGAGCCCATGCTACCCTTGTGCACCTGGGATTCAGCGTGAGGTAACGGGTGTCTAAGCTAACGTATTCGATTCTGCTCCTGGGTTGCTACTTCATCCGAATGAGCATCCGCTACGTGTACTCGCGAAGGTATACGCGCAGTGAGAAAGTTGTGAAGGAGCGCTCGGGCAAGGAGCTGGCCAACTACCTCCTGGCCCAGACCGGCTTTCCTCTACCCATGGCACTGTGGGCGGTCTCTGATTTCTTCGATTTCGCTCAGCTGGACTTGCCGCTCGCTGCCCGCATGGTGGGCCTGGCCTTCAGCGTTTCAAGTGTGACCCTCTTCTTCTTCGTGCATCGCGCCCTCGGTCAGAACTTCTCCCCAGTCCTTGAGATCGATGCCTCGCATACGCTGGTTCGCCATGGGCCCTATGCTCTTGTGCGTCACCCGATGTACAGCTCGCTCATTCTCTTCGCATTTGGAAATGGCTTGCTCTCGGCGAATCTGGTCGTCTTCGGTGTGCAGCTTGCGACCATCACGACCCTGTGCATCTCGCGCATCCCCGCCGAGGAGAAGATGCTCGCCAACACCTTTGGCGAGGACTACCAGGTGCTCATGGCCGAAACTCCCAGGCTCTTTCCGCGGCTCCTGCGACGGCGCTCGTAACGCGCGTAAGCCTAGCCCGCGCAGGCTCATGGGCCGCGCGCTCGGGGCCCCGCGCTCGCACGTGGAGCCCTCGCCAGGAGGGCTCACTATCGGCCGCTTAGGCCTCGGTGAAGAGCTTGGGAACTCGCTCTCCCAGGCTCTTCATGGCCTCGCTCCACGGGCTGCCAGAGGGATCATCGACGTCCGTGGTCTCGAAGAGCTCTTGTCGGGCCGGCAAAAGCTCGACGTCGATGTCGAGCTGCGCGCCAACGCGATGAATGGTCATGACACAGCGATCGCCAACCTCCTTGTTGACTAAGGCGTCTTGCCAGGCGGCGGCGGACCTGAGCTGCACGCCATCGAGCTTGAGCAGCTCATCGGCGACACCGATGCCACTTTTGGCAAGGGATCCTTGATGGTCGATGGCCTGAATCTGCAGGTTGCCGCGGGCACTGGTCGTGAGGAGCGGAATGCCGAGGCTCAGGTGCTTGGACATGAGTCCGATCGCCGGTGCCGGCGAGCTCACGATCGACTCGATGAGGGCTCCTTTGACCATCCACTCGCCGATGAGCTCGAGAACACGCGCGGGCTGTGCGCCATATTCTTCTGCAAAGTGCTTGGCCAGCTCGGCGCCTGTCGAGCGTCCCAAACAGGCATCGAAGAGCAGTCTGGCACCGGGACTCAAGAGCTGCATCTGGTGCTTGACCAGTGGAGAGGGAATCCAGACCAGAGCCGCCGTGTGTCCAGGGACGACCTTGCCTTTGAGGGGATCCGCGCTGCGTATCCATTCCGAAAGATCGACCTCGCTGTGCACCACGCTCACTTGCGGCGTTCGGCAGGGACGGCTCTCCGCGACCTGTGCTGCGCTGGGCGCTTGGCTCGGAAGCGGACGCCATGCAGCTTCCGGAATGGAGGCCGTGCGCCCATAGACGCGAACGATTTCCATTTCGAAGGCCAAGAGCTCCTTGAGATAGGCAGGCGTAAAGCGACGCTTCATCACGCGCGAGGTCACGTAGCCGCCAAAGCGCTCGACTTCCGCGATGGTATTGAAGCCGAGCACCTTCCAGTGAAAGAAAGCCAGGTACTCGAAGGTGATGTCCTGAAGCCAGTCGTCGTCGCCCTTGGTCAAGAGGCGCACGGTGCGGGGCAGGCGGTGGCTCACGGTCTCGGCCGTCTGCATGGCCGAGCGAAAGCGCAGGTTCTCCATCATCCAACGCACACCTCGCTCGGCGCGGAACTTGGCCAAGAGTTCACGCTCGCGCTCCGTGATGCGATAGCCCTGTGTCTTGACCAACTCGTCGAGAGAGTCGCTCATCATGGCGGCGTAGAGCGACTCGTCCTGGATGAGTCTGGTCCAGACCGCGTAGGCTTCTTCCGAACCAAAGTCCATCAGTGCGCCCCCTCGCGGGCCGCTTCGCCTAGCTTTGCCTCCCACATGGTGCGGGCTTTGCCGAGGTCGTGAGAAATCATCTTGCCCCACTCCGGTGTCACTTGCTTGGCGCTCGGCGTGTGCCTGGCGCCCTGGGCTTCGAGGCACACGGCTTTGAGGTTGGGGGCTCGATCGAGTACGTAGTCGAGCATCTTCCAGACTTCATCTGGCACGTAGTCGTTGTGAAAATCGTGATACCAATCTTCGATGGGCTCACCACCCGCCAGATGAATCTCCACGACTCGATCGAGAGGTATGGTGCGCAGGTACTTCCAGGCATCGTAGCCCTCGAAGTTGACGGAATTGGCGTAGATGTTGTGCAGGTCGAGGAGCATGTGCGTGCCGGCCTTCATCATGATTTCCGAAATGAAATCTGCTTCGGCGATGGTCGAGCCGGGGAAGGGAGCGTAGTAGAAGGCGTTCTCGTGGATAACGGGCATGCCGAAGAGGTCCTGCAGCTTGGCGGCTCGACCCGCCACGCGCTCGATTTCGCTCTTGGTGAATTGCAGTGGCGACGACCACATGTACGAAGACGCCCGGTCGCCGAAGAGCATGTGGTCGGCATACCAGGGTGACTTCATGGCGTGCGCCACCGGGTTGTGTCGCAGGTGCGCACGCGTGCTCTCCACCGGATCGAAACCGAACTCGGCCCCGTAGTTGCCGTGGGCAATGAGTGGAAGCACCTCCATCATCGCGTCGATGACGGGGCGAGCCTCGGGCTCGATGGCGTAGCAAGAATCGACGGGCCCGGCAAAGGTGTCACAGAGCACCTCGCCAAAATCCATCTGGATACCCTTGAGGCTGAGTGTCGAGGTGAAGATGGTGTGGTTCAGCTGCAACCCGACGCCTGCGCGCGGAATCGATTCGATTGCCATGAAGCTCGCCTTTCGAATAGTTGCAGCCGTGGCAGAGTCGAGTCCGCCACTGAGCTGCACATGAGGTAAACTCTATTGTACAAGTAGATCGTCGAGTCGTGTCTAGTTACTCCCATCGCAAGTTCGCTACACTTCCCGAAAGGGGCGATGCAGGACGGTGGACGTCTTACGCACGATAACCGACGCGCACCT
>JAHEAK010000469.1 GCA_024642805.1 Kofleriaceae bacterium
CTCCGCCGATTCGGCGAATCATGCCGCTGTCGAGCGCGCGCAAGAGATGGGGTTGCTGGTCCAGAGGAAGCTCGCCAAGCTCATCGAGGAAAATGGTGCCCCGGTGTGCCTGGCTGAAGAGGCCCGTGTGGTCCTCCGTCGCGCCCGTGAACGCGCCGCGCAAGTGACCAAAGAGCTCCGATCGAATCAGCTCCTTGGGAATGCCGCCGCAGTTCACGGGCACGAAGGAATGCGGAGCTCGGCGCGAGGCCTCATGGATGGCGCGTGCCACCAGCTCCTTGCCCGTGCCGGTCTCGCCGAGTATCAAGATGGGGCAGTTGCTGCGCGCTGCGCGCATAGCCTCGTCGATCTGCGCCAGGAAGACGGGGGAGCGACCAATGAGCCGGGCGCGAGCTTCGCCGCCAAGCTCGTCGTCGGTGAGAATTTCAAGACAGGTCTCACCGATGGAGAGTCGACCGCCAGCTCGGAGCTGAGCCACGCGAACCCGTGTGCCGTTGATACAGGTGCCGTTCTTGCTGTGATCGCGAAGATGCCACGAGCGTTTCTCGCCCAGCCGTTCGAGGCTGCAGTGGCGCGCCGAGGCATAGGGGTCGGCGAGAACGATGTCGCAGCTGTCGGCGGTGCCAAGCGTGAGGCGCTCCTGATCGTTGCGAATCTCGTAGCGCTTTCCGGTGCGCTGATCGCGAAGGGCGACCACTTCGATAGCGTCGGCAGCGCGAAACGCCGGGCACTGCGTCTTGGTTAGGTGGTAGTCGTAGATACGGGCCACGAGGCACTCCAGGGTTGAGGGTTGCCGCATGTATCGATAGGCCGCGTCTCTGGTTGCGCGTCGTTGGTCGAATTCCTGGCTAGGGCCCCATGCCGATCCACTCGGCGCCGTCGGGTGCGACTTCTTTCTTCCAGATTGGGACTTCTTGCTTGAGCCTGTCGATGAGGGCGCGACAGGCTGCAAATGCCTCCGCTCGGTGTGGAGCGGCGGCCGCGATCACGACAGCGACATCGCCAATCATCAAGGTACCGACCCTGTGCTCGACGGCCAATCGACAGCCGGGCCATTCGGCTTCGATGGCCAGGCACAGCTTGGTCATGACTTTGATTGCCATGTCCTCGTAGGCTTCGTACTCGAGGTGCTCGACACTGTGACCCTCGTTGAAGTCCCGCACCTGCCCGGTGAAGGTGACGATGCCACCCATGCCCGGTGCGCTCACCGCTGCGACCACACGGTCGAGACTGAGGGGCTTGTCGAGGACCTGGCAGTGGCGAAGGGGCTCGTCCGCGCCGCCCGCAACAGGCGGTATCAGTGCCAACTCGTCACCATCGACCAGGCGAGCCCCGTCATCGACCATCTCGTGGTTGAGGGCGGCTCGGAAACGACCGTGCATGTCGGAGATGCAGGAGTGCAGCTTGCCGAGTTCGGCCAGGGCATCACCGACGGTGGCGCCTTCGGGCAGCTCTAGCGATTGGTTGGTGGTGCCGAGTCGCTCGCGGAAGAATGCAAAGTACAGAATCTGGATGCGCATGGAACCTCGAATCCTCGCCGACAGTGTGCCATTTTTAGGCAGCTGATGTCTGAACGGAGCAAAGACAAGGGACTCGGTGAGCACGTACAAGCCCTGTACAACGCCATGTACCAGGTGGTTCGTCGCATTCCGAGCGGGCGGGTGATTACCTATGGGCAGCTGGCAGAGCTGGCAGGCAGGCCTGGCGCCGCACGTGCGGCCGGAGCCGCCATGCGAGCGGTGCCGCCAGAGCTCGGTCTGCCCTGGCAACGGGTGTTGGGCAAGCGCAGCAAGGGGCAGGGGCAGGTCAACATCCACGATCCAATCGGCGGCGCGGTCCAGCGCCAGCTCCTCGAAGCCGAAGGCGTCGTGTTCAGCGCCAGTGGCGGCGTGAGTCTGCGCGACTACGGTTGGATGCCCCTCTCGTAGGCCCGAGCCGAAAACAAACACGCCCCCCAAGCGGAGGGCGTGCACAGCTAGTCGCTAGGATCGAGGACTAGGGCTCGACGGTGGTGAAACCGACAACGCCGTGCGAGAGCAGGATGTTGTTCTTGCCGGCAATGGCGGCGTTTGCGTAGGTCACGCTGGTCTGGATGCGGGTTGGGTTGGTTCCCAGGATCAGGGCCATCGCGCCCGCGTCGAGAGTGATGGACTCGGCACCAATGCCAGAGCACTGGAAGGTGGCGAAGCTCGACACTGGATCGGGCATGTCGCTGAACGATGCGCCCGCGCCGGTTGGCAGCACGCCATCGGTGGTCGAGCCGAAGACCACGATGCCTTTGAGGGCAGAGTTGGCAGCCACAGCACCACAGGTACCATTGGTACCACCACAGTCAAAGGTCACGGCCGCACCGGTGGTTGGCACCAGGTGAGGTTGCGCGCTCTCATCCGAGAGGGTGAAACCCTCGCCATTGGCCTTGAGCGTCGTGTCGACAGCAGGTGCGTTGGTCTCGGCGTCTTTGGCGAAGACAACGTCGTTGGTGCCATCGTCGAGGAAGTCATAGCCTTGTGGGATCGGGCCAGCACCGACGAAGGTTTGGTAGGCGCTATCAGCCGCCAGAGTCGTGGCGCCAACGAGCTTGGCATTGCCGAGCACCAGGACGCCGCTCGCTCCGCCACCTTGGCCAAGAATTGGGAACTGACCATTGGCATTGGCGTCGAGGAAGCCACCAACCGCGATGTACATGCCTCGGTAGCTGGCGCCACTGAAGTCAGCACCGGGAATGGTGAGGTTGACGGTGCCGTTTGCGTTGGACGACATCGAGGTGCCCGCCATCGCCATCGCGCCCGCGGCAGCCGCATCTGCGGATGAGCACAGGTACCTGTCGAGAGTCGCGTTGTAGGCACAACCGAATGCGCCGGCGTTGGTGCCCGTAACGGTAACCGCGCCACCGTCGCTGCCATTGGGAGCCGACTCGCCGCCAGCAACGTCATAGACGAAGATCTTGCAAGCGCCGATGTTGTTGTCGTAGCCAGGCTGTGGCGGGACCGTGACGTCCGCAGGATCGGTGAAGGAGATGGTGGCGTTTGCGCCAGAGAGACCGCCGACCGCTGCGGCCTCGGGATTGGTAACAGTCACCTCGGCAAGCGAGAGGGTGCCACCGAAAGTTGGATCTGGTGGCGCTGCGTCTGGATCACCAGGAGCGCCGTCTGGTTGCTCGACAGCGGCGTCGGGATTGGCTGGTGTGCCGCCGTCGTCACCACAGGCGGTAAAAAGTAGGGCGCTGCTTCCAAGCAGCAATAATGTCTTCTTAATATCAATAGTCATCTTGACCCCAGTCCTCGCGTAAAAGGTAAAAGACCGCCAGCACGGCGCGGTTCGGTCCCATGGTACGGGCGCATGCGAATAATCAGCAACCACGTGGATCACCTTTGCGTGACAGAGGTGGCCAAACGCGAAATCGGCGGCTCACTCCTGATCTCATCCCTGATGCGTCGCAACCAGCACGCGGGCTCGGTGTTGCCACATGCAGGCGGGGTCCTTGCCGCAAGCAGATGATCGTGTGCTTATGTAGCAAGCACACACAGGTGTGTGCTGAGATCGTACCTTTGCTCAGATTGGAATAGCTTTTTGCACCCCGGCTGCGTTTTTTTGGACGCGTTAGCAAATTTCAGCTACTTAGATCGGGCGCCAGGTCATGCCTAAAAATGGGATCCATGTCGGATCCACTGATACGATTCTTGTTGCAGGGAGCGCGATAGCCTGTGGATAGACGCCGACAATCCGCCGTCCAGAGATCGCGTTTCGAGATCGCTCACGTCAGTTTGGCGCGAAGTTTTTTGCAAATGGTTAAAACGCTTAAATAAAATCCCCTGTGGATAATTTGATCCGGCTCGTGAGCAACTATAGTATTTATATATCAGGACGTATTGGCCCAGACCTGGGCTTGCAGACGTCCAGCAGCCTTCGAGTGACGGAAAACACCCGAGAAATCGGGAAGTTGTGACGTATTATCGCAGAGGGAGTGTTTGAGAAGCTTTGCAAACATAGCTGATTCGAGTTCATCTTCGGAGTCGCAGAGCGCGTCGCACGACAGCGCCAGGCCGACCCGAACCGCCGCTCGCGCGACCGCCCTGGCCGGAGACCTCCGCGACGCCAAGCATCGTCGTCGGGCCCGCAACACCGAGAAGCTGAGCAACGGCGCTTTCGATCTGGCCGCGGCAGATGGGGCCGTCGCCGATGCCGAGGAAAGCCTGGCGACCAGGATTCGAGCACACCTCGCTCGCGGCAACGTGGAAGTGCGCTTGACCGACAATCGCTACACCATGCTCTCGGTACGCAGGGAAAGTCCGTCCCGCCCGCATTTCCAAGTCCGCTTGCACCACATGTTCGCCGACGCCAGCCCACGGGTGACGCAGGCCTTGGCGCGATACATCGGCAAGAATGATTCACAGGCGTCCAAGGTGCTTGGCGACTACATCGATGCCAACCAACACCGCGTCAGACCCAAGGCGAGTCGCAAGGCCGCACTGGAGACCAAAGGCGCTTGCCACGACCTGCAAGACATCTTCGACAAGCTCAACGCACAGTACTTCGACAACAGCATCGACGCTACGATCACCTGGGGGCAGCGCTGTGGACGCAAGCGCCGTCGCAACAGCATCAAGATGGGTTCGTACTCGATCGACGACCGCTCCATTCGAATCCACCGCTCGCTGGATCGCGCCTACGTACCGCGCTTCTTCGTGGAGTGGATCGTCTACCACGAGATGCTCCACCAAGTGCATCGCGCTGATGTGGTCAACGGGCGACGGCAGTTTCATACCAAGGCCTTTCTCGAGGAC
>JAHEAK010000470.1 GCA_024642805.1 Kofleriaceae bacterium
GATGCCTCCGACGCGCTCGCCGTGGCCATGACGCACGGCATGCAGTCTCGCTTTGATGTGGCTCGTGGTCTCAGCCTGGTGGGGCAAGCATGATTGGACACCTGCGCGGCACCGTCATCGATCGCGGCATGACCTGTGTGCTCATCGATTGTGGTGGCGTTGGCTACGAGGTCACCGCTTCCAGTCACACCCTTTCCAAGCTCAATGACATTGGTGCCGAAGTCTCACTTCGTATCTACACCCACTTCCTCGAGCACAAGATTAGCCTCTACGGCTTTGCATCCGTGAGCGAGCGCGAGCTCTTTGATCTCTTGATTACCGTCAAGAACGTAGGCCCGGCATCCGCGATCAAGATCTTGTCGGCAGGCGCGGGGCCGATCGAGATTGCCCAGCTGGTTGCGGCCCGCGAGCCAAAGTCGCTGATGAAGATCAAAGGCATTGGCAAGAAGACCGCCGAGATGCTGGTCGTCGAGCTCCACGAGAAGTGCGAGGCTCTCTTGTCCTTTTGGGGAGCTAGCACCCTCGAGGTCGAGGTTGGCTCTCTGGTGCTGCCAAGCAGCAGTGGCGAGCGCTTTCCTCTGCAGGAAGATGTCATCAAAGCCCTCGTCCAGCTCGGCTACCGCAAGCCACAGGCCGAGAAGGTCGTGGATCTCTTGCCAGTCGACCCGGGCGCTAGCCTCGAAACGGTCATGCGTCAGGCCCTCCAGGCCATGCCGCGCTAAGGAAGCTGATGGGACGCAAGAAGCACGAAGACGGAATCCGAAGCGAGAGCGAGATTTCACCAGCCGAGAGTCAGGGCGAGGCCAGCTTTCTCAATGCCCTGCGTCCTCAGAGTTTCTCTGAGTACGTCGGTCAGGTGGAAGTCATCGAGAATCTCAAGGTCTCGTGCGCGGCGGCCAAGAAGGGCGGCTGGGTGCTCGACCACTTTCTCTTCGCCGGGCCTCCGGGGCTCGGCAAAACGACCCTCGCCAACGTCATCGCCAACGAGATGGGCGCGCGTGTGCACGTCACAAGCGGCCCTGCCATCGACCACAAGGGCGTTCTCGCCAGCACCCTCACCGACTTGCGCGAGGGCGATGTGCTCTTCATCGATGAGATTCACCGGCTCAGCCCGGTGGTGGAAGAGGCCATCTATCCCGCGATGGAGGACTTCCGCTTCGATTTCTTCATCGGCGAAGGGCCACACGCCAAAGCCGTTAACATGAGTCTGCCGCGCTTTACGCTGCTCGGCGCGACCACTCGCATGGGTTCGCTCTCGTCGCCCATGCTCGACCGCTTCGGTTTTCACTGGCAGCTGCGTTACTACAACGAAGACGAACTCACCATCATCGTCGAGCGCTCGGCACGCTTGCTGAACCTCAAGATCGATCGCGGAGGCGCTAGTGAAATCGCGCGCCGCTCACGAGGTACTCCGCGCATCGCCAATCGCTTGTTGCGCCGCGTTCGCGACTTCGCCGCCGTGGAAGGGGATGGCAGCATCAATCGCCTCATCGCCGACAGCTCGCTGCGGCGGCTGATGGTCGACGAGTGCGGGCTCGACCACCTCGACCGGCAGTATCTCAACGTCGTCATCGAGCGCTTCGATGGTGGCCCCGTTGGGGTGGAGGCCATTGCCGCCTCGCTGAGCGAAGAGCGTGGCACTCTCGAAGAGGTCGTCGAACCCTTCCTGCTGCAAGGCGGCTTCGTGACCCGCACGCCTCGCGGTCGCATGGCCACGCGTCTGGCCTATGAGCACCTCGGCATTCCGGTCGGCGGCAATTCGCCAAGCGGCGTGCAGGGCCGTCTGCTCTAGAGCGCGCTGAGATCCACGCGGCCGTCGAAGACATGCTCGGCGGGGCCGCGCATGTAGACCTCTTGGTACGCGGGGTCGACGCGAATGAAGAGGGGGCCGCCGGGTAGCATGACCTGGATCTCGGTATCCGGCTGGGCCAGACCGGCCTTGCAAGCGGCCACCGCGGTCGCGCAGGCGCCGGTACCGCAAGCCTGGGTGATGCCGACGCCGCGCTCCCAGACCACGAGCTCGATCTCGGTAGCGCTGTGCACGTGCGCGAACTCGGCGTTGCAGCGCTCGGGAAAGTCGGAGTGGGTTTCCAGGCTAGGGCCCAGTTCCTGCGCCAGTCGCATCAGAGCGCGGCCGCTTTCGGGCACGAAGCACACCGCGTGCGGGTTGCCCATCGACACCGCGCTCACAGCAAGGTGACGAGTGCCAAGCAGGTAGTCCTGGGCTAAGCAGGTCTCGTCGGCGGCGCCACGCATCGGAATCTCTGCGCGTCGCAATCGAGGGCGGCCCATGCTCACGGTGACACTGCTGACCGTGTCGCCGGTCCAGGTCGCCTCGCAGTGCAGGGCGCCCGCGCCGGTATCGATGGTGATGGACGTGGCCGGCACCTCGCTAGTCTCGAGCAGGTACTTGGCGACGCAGCGCAGGCCGTTGCCGCACATCTGCGCTTCGCTGCCGTCGGCGTTGAGCACGCGCATGCTGGCGTGGGCCATGCTCGTCTGGGGAGCGCGGATGGTCAGCACGCCATCGGCGCCGACACCGAGACGGCGGTCGCAAAGCCAGCGAGCGATTGAAAAGCCGTGCTCGTCACGCTTCTCAGGGCTGGGCTGAGGCTCCGACTCGCGCAGGTCGACGATCAGGAAGTCGTTGCCGAGTCCCTGGTACTTCCCAAAAGCGAGCAAGCGAAACTAGCCTTGGTCGCCGGCCGCTGCGGGCTTTGGCTCGGTCGCAGGTTTGGCTGGTGCCGTCGCAGGTTTGGCTGGTGCCGTCGCAGGGGCGGCTGGTGCCGTCGCAGGTTTGGCTGGTGCCGTCGCAGGGGCGGCTGGTGCCGTCGCAGGTTTGGCTGGTGCGCTCGCGGGCGTGGCTGGTGCCGTCGCGGGCTTTGGCTCGGTCGCGGGCTTGGTTGGTGCAACAGCTGGTTTTGGCGCGGGCTGGGCAGCCGCAGGTGCGGGCTGGGCAGCTGCTGGTTTTGGCGTTGCGGGAATCGCGGGCTCGCCTTTGCTTTCATCAGCGGGCTTGGCGTCGCCTGCGGGCTCGAGATCCGTGTCGTCAGTAGGAAGGGCTTCTTCCTCGATGACATCTTCGGGGCTGTCGAGTTCATCGGTGATGGAGTCGTCGATTCCTTCTGGATCCACTTCGGTTCCATCCTCGGGAAGTACAGCACCATCCTCTGGCTTGGTCTTGTCGTAGAGGTCAGTGGCCTGCTTGTCGCGATCTGCTTTCAGCTTGGCGGCCTGGCGCTGCTGCGCGCTGTACTGCTTGAGTGCGTCCTCGCCAGTGGTCGAGGCCAGGAAGGCCAGCGTCATTGAGCTCAGCATGAAGATGGCAGCCGACGCGGTGGTTAGACGCGAGAGGAAGTTGCCAGCACCGGAACCGCCGAACACCGAGCCTTGGCTCGAGCCTCCGCCGAAGGTCGCCCCCATGCCACCGCCTTTGCCAGCCTGCAGGAGCACGGTCAGCATCAGGAAGATACACACGAAGACGTGAACAATGGTCACGATGAAGGACATAGGCGGGTTTTCTAGCGCATACAGCGGTGCTTCGCAAGCTCGCCGAGCACTTGGCGGCCAGGGCCCGGGCGGGACCCGGACGGGCCCTAGATGCCTGGAATCAGCGAGCGGGGCGGCTGGCCTTGACGATGGCGGCGAAGTCCTCGGCTTTGAGCGAAGCACCGCCCACCAGCGCTCCGTCGATATCGGCCTCTGACATGAGGGCCTGGGCATTGTCAGGCTTCACAGAGCCGCCGTACTGGATGCGTACGGCCTCTCCGGCGCTGGAGAAGCGGGCGGCCATCTGCTTGCGAATGAAAGCGTGGACCTCCTGCGCCTGGGCGGGGGTGGCGGTACGGCCGGTGCCAATCGCCCAAACTGGTTCGTAGGCGATGACCACGCGCTCGAGATCGTCGCTGCTGAGAATTTCGAGCACGGCGCTCAGCTGGGTGCCCACCCGCTCGGTGGTCTTGCCGGCGTCGCGCTCCGACTCGGTCTCTCCGACGCAGACAATGGCCCGCAAGCCGCCGTCGAGCACCGCCCGCGTCTTCTTGGCGACCACGGCGTCGGTGTCGCCGAACATGGCGCGCCTCTCGCTGTGGCCGACGATGGCGAACTGGCAACCAACATCGAGGAGCATGGCTGCGCTCACTTCGCCCGTGAATGCGCCGCCGCTCTCATAGAAACAGTCTTGTGCGCCCAAGAGCAGATTCGAGCCCTCGACTCGCTTAGCGACCGCGCTCAAGCTCGTGAAGACCGGCGCGACACCAATCTCGACATCGCGAACCGTGCCAAGCTGGTTCTTCAGCTCGGTCACAAGGGCGGTGGCCTCGGCGATGTTCTTGTGGAGCTTCCAGTTACCGACAACGATGGGCGTGCGATGTGCCATGGCCCGTATGTAACACGAAGCGCGCCGGCTAGTGCTGCGTGCCAGGGGTCCATTGCACCGTAAAGGTGCACTGGGAGTCGCCATGAGCGATGCAGGAGCTGATGCGAGCGCTGGACTCTTTGGCTCCGGCAAGGGTCGGAACTTGCGCGAAGAAGCCGGCGGTCATTTCACAGAAGAGTGTGCTGCTCGGTCCATTGATGAGTTCGACCAGAGCCTCGCCGCTGCTGGTGTTGTGCACGACCAACTGTCCCCAACTGTGATAGCGCCGCCAATACGACTCTGCCGCTTTGAGCAAGGGACCAGGCGATTGGCTCTTGGGCGCGGCCCCGTAGAAGCGCGCCAGGGTACCCACGCACAGTGCCGAGCCGATGCGCCGAGCCAGGTGGGTTGGCTCGTGAGAGTGG
>JAHEAK010000471.1 GCA_024642805.1 Kofleriaceae bacterium
CGCCAGCAGGCCCGGATCGGCACCGTGTTGGCTCTGCGCGATGTAGAGGAGATTGGGAGCGCCCTGCAAGAGCCCAAAGATGAGCAGACTGCGGCGCACCCCGATGCGCGTCACCGCGGCACCACCGAGCAAGGTACCTGCGATGGATGCGGGCAAACCGATGCCCTTGTTGATGGCGCCGATCGTTCCCGCCGAAAAGCCGACGTCGACCAAGAAAGGATGGATGAGCTGACCGGCGATGCCTTCACCGAGCTTGTACAAGAGCAGGAAGAGCAAGATGTGGGCTCCGTACTTGCGACTCCTCAGATCGCGGAGCGGGCCGACGGCCGCCTCGCGCAAGGTCTGCGGTCGACCACTGACGTCTTGCGAAGGACGTGCGGCGAAGGTCACCAACACGCTGATGAGCATGAGACCGGCCATGAGATAGTAGGCCTGACTCCAGGGCATGTACTCAGAGGCCATGAGCACGCCCGCCCCGCCGATTACCATGGCTGCGCGATAGCCCGTGACATAGAAGGCGCCTCCGGGCCCGCGCTGCTTGGCGTCGAGCACCTCGGTTCGATAGGCATCAACGACGATATCGAGACTGGCGGAGAAGAAGCACACCAAGGTCGCCAAGAAAAACACCAACTGCATGTGTTGGCTGGGATTGGCACGCCCCAGACCGAGAATGCCCAGCACCAGCGCGAGCTGAAAGACCAGCATCCAACCTCGTCGGCGACCCAGGAAGGGCAAGCGAATGCGATCGAGAAGCGGCGACCACAGCACCTTGAGTGTGTAGGGCATGCGCGCCCAGGCAAAAAAGCCGATGGTCGCAACATCGACGTGTTCGACACGCAAGCGCGTCGTCAAGGTACTGCCTGTCAATAGGAAGGGCAGGCCTGAAACCAGTCCCAGAAGGGCGATGATCCCGAGCCGGTGCCGATCCATGGTGGCGCCTGGGCTCGTCGACATCCCTCGCAACAGTAGCAAATTGCTAACGCGGCAACGAATCGCCGGCAAGGAATCACGTCTCTCGCAAGATAGTTCTTGAAATGCCCCCGTGCTTGCCTATAAATGGCGACCTTGATTTTGACTGACCAAGTATCTACATCGCTCCGGGGGGAAGCGCTCTAGATACCGGGAAACGAGGCGGCCAACGGCGATTGCCCGCGGACGATACCTACCGGGGCCGCCTCGCTACCCATTTTGCTGCCAGCTTGCTGGTCCTCAGGTCGCTACGCCAAGCACCGAGTTGACTTCCGCGACCAGCGCTTCGAGGCCGTCATTCTTGCTGACGAAACCGTCGAGACCTGCGGCCTTCGCGCGCGCGCGCAACTCATCGTCCTCGAGTGTCGAAAAGAGCAGAATGGGAACGTGCACGCCGCGCTCGTTGCGCAAGGTCTTGCCGAGATCGTCGCCATCGAGCTCGGGCATCTGCACATCCAACAAGATCAGATCGGGCGGCCGCGTCGCCTGGTGTTTGTCGAACTCGGCCAGACTCAGCGCCGTCGAGACGAAGTAGCCTGCGTCCTGCAGATACTTGCGAGCAATATCGAGCACGACTTCGCTGTCGTCGAGAATCAGAACGTTGAATTTTTCGCTCATGCTTGCCACTCGTTGCTTTCATGAACCTGGGCCGGCAGCTTGTCGGGACGCAAAAGGAGAACTTCAGCTCCGGCGACGGTCACAACTTCGACCGGAAAGGAGCTCGGCGTCGGGCAAATACGCTCGGCGACCAACGCTCGGTGGGAAGAGCTCGCGACCAGCTCGACGCGCTCGCCCGTGGGTGACTCGAGAACCAGGAGCTGGGGAATGCCAGAGGCCAGAAGGCCCGTGTCGTCCTCTGGGCGACGTATCTGCAAGCTGGCGATAGGATCGATGGGATCCTTGCCGGTCTTCAGGTCGCGCCAGCTGGTTTGCCAATCGCAGGACACCGCCAGCACCAGACGGCCGCCATAGGCATCGAAGGCATGGATCTCGATCTCGCGCCGAACCACGGGAAGCTCGATGACGAGGCTGGTGCCACCCTCCCCCGAGCCACCGAGCGCTCGATTGTCTCGAAGCTCTACCTGGCCGCCCACTTTGCGCACGGCGGTTCGAATCGCATCCAGGCCGAGCCCGCGACCAGCCACCTCTCCGGCTTGCTCTCGGGTGCTGAATCGGGGCGCGAAGAGCAGCTCGGTGAGCTCCTCGGCGCTGGCCCGTGCGGCCAGATCGGGATGCAGAGCGCCTGAGCTGCTCGCCCGCGCGCGCACCCGCTCCAGATCGATGCCGGGACCATCGTCGATGATGCGAATGCGCGCGGCATCCGCGAGCGAGCGACACTCGATGCGAATACGGCCACGTCGCGCCTGACCGCGGGCTTCGCGCTCGGCAGGCGTGCCGACGCCATGACTGAGGGAGTTGCGCAGCCCGTGCAACAAGGCGGTGTCGAGAGCCTGCAAGGCATCGGCTGACACGCGCATCTCGCTGTCCAAATCGATCTCGAGATCGACCTCGTGTTGCAAGCCAAGGGCAAGTTCTTCCACAGCCTGCGCGTGGCGTGCGACCAGCGCGGTCAAGGGGATCGAATCAAAGCGCTCGATCTGCTGCTGCAGATCGCTCCACGCCGAGCGCAGTCGCGTGCGCGCCGTGCCGCTGGCGCTTAGATACTCGAGGAAGACCTTGGTGGCGGCGACCGCCAAATGCTCACGAGTAAGGCGCGAGACTCGATCGGTGACGTCGGCACCACCCTGTGTTTGCTCTTCGGCCAGGGAAGCGCCGGCCATCGACCTGGCGCTACACACCTCGCCTCGCAAGACTTGATTGACCTGCGCAACGAATCCTTCGAGGTCGATACCGCTCATCTCCTGATCACCGCGACGGCGCAGCAGCAGGCCAATGAAATCCAAGGCCATCTCGACGACGAGATCGAAGTCGGGGCTCACGTGATATTGATGGCTATCGGCGGCCGAGAGCAGATCCTCGAGCTTCTGGCAAAGAAGGTCTATGTCGTGGAATCGCACCATCCGCGCATCCCCTTTCAGGGTGTGCACGTTGCGATGCATCTCGCGAATCTTCTCGTCGGTACCGAGCCCCTGGGCCAGGGCTTGCCAGGTCGACTCGACCTGCAAGAGACGCGCTCGAGAACTCGTTCGAAATCGATCGAGAATCTCCTCTGGCAGGGGTGCCAAGACCATCGCGCCATCATACACGATGGTAGGGTCGCCAGTATGAGCGCATGGCCCATCGAGTTCGACGAGGTGACCCAGGCAAGGCAGCACATCAGCCTGCACTTACCCACAACGCCCGTTCGACGCTATCCCGCATTGGAAGAGCTCTTAGGTCATGGCATCGAGTTGTGGGTCAAGCACGAGAATCACCAGCCCACCGGTTCCTTCAAGATTCGCAACGGTCTGTCGGCTACAGCGAGGCTCAGCAAGGATCAGCGCGCACGCGGTGTGGTGGCCGCCACACGTGGCAATCACGGTCAGGGCCTGGCCTACGCCGGTCGCATGCTGGGTATCGCCACGACCATCTGTGTCCCTGAAGGCAACAGTCGCAGCAAGAACCTGGCGATGAAGCACCTGGGCGCCACCCTCATCGAAGCGGGCCGCGATTACGACGAGGCCGCTGCGCTTGCCAACGAGCTGGTCGCGAGCAAAGGCCTAAGCCTCGTGCACTCCACCAACAACAAGAGTGTGATCGCGGGCGCGGGCACCGCGACCCTCGAATTTCTCGAACAGGTAAAGACCCTCGATGCGCTGGTCATCGCGGTCGGTGGCGGATCCCTGGCGGTCGGCGCGCTGACCGTTGCCCGCGAGTTGCGCCCAAAGCTGAAGATCTACGGCGTGCAAGCCGCGGCGGCCTCCGCTACTCACGATGGCTACCACGCGGGCGAAGCGCGCCAGACCGAGAGCGCCGACACCATCGCCGATGGCCTTGCCACCCGCTCGAGCTACGAGATGACCTTCGAGACCTTGTGCGAAGGACTCGCCGATTTCGTCGTGGTCAGCGAGGCAGAGATCGCAGCCGCCGTGCGCGCCTACCTGCAGCACACAGGTAATCTGGCCGAAGGGGCCGGCGCCGCCAGTCTAGCCGGAGCCATCAAGCTCGCACCGACACTCGCGGGCAAGAAGGTCGGCATCATGCTTACCGGCAGCAACCTCGACGAGGAGTTGTTGTTCAAGATTCTGCGTGGCGACTATCAGTAGCAGCGCGCGGGTTACGAGCGCCATCGACTTTGGAGTTGCTCTGCTGTTAGTCTGCCTTTGTGTGGCTCCTCGCCCAGCTCCAGCGTTGGCTCCTTGAGCCCGCTCGCTCGGTGCAGGATCCGGAAGTGCGCCGACAGGCATCGCTCTACGCGCTCTTCATCTTGACGGTGGCAACGATTGGCCTGGTGTTTGGGCTATGGGTATTCCCCGTGCTGCAAGGCGCACATGACCTGTGGGCCAACGCCACCTTTCGAAGCTCTGCCCTCGGCGCCAATGGCTTTGCGATCGCATACATCTGTGCACGCCTCGGGAAGCTCATGCCAGCCGCGCTCTTCACTGTGATGACCGCCATCGTCGGCGCCTATTTCTCAGCATGGGATGAGCCACACACCCTGCTCTTCATGAACGCCGCCGCCGTCATTGCCTCGGTGGTGCTGAGCATGCGGGTCCAGATCGTAATCGGCGTGGCGGCAGCTATCTCGCCCCTGCTGCTAGTCATCCAGGTACCCTCCATCCAGTATGCCGATGTCGCCTACATTCAAGCGACCAACTTCGTGCTGCCCTCGTTGCTCTTGCTGGTCGGTTGGTACA
>JAHEAK010000472.1 GCA_024642805.1 Kofleriaceae bacterium
CCTCTCGGACCTGACCGACTTTGTCGAGGAGAGCTTCTTTTCGGCGCGCAAGCCGGGGGAAGAGCTCTTGCTGGTCGCCCGCCAGAAGATCGCCGCCCTCCGTGAAGAAGGGCCCGGCGCCCGGCCGCGGGCGTAGACCACTCGGCCTCGGGAGTCTATAACTCCGCCGATGCCCGTTTCAGGCGAGGAACTCGTCACCCTACTCATAGCGCTCGTCGCGACCTCGGCCGTGGTGCTCCTGGTGCGGCGCGCCGCCAAGAAATCGCAGCTTGGCGATGGCGCCCCTGCTGGTCGGGCGCAGTTACCGACCGGTCGCAAGGGCGCGAGCACGGCTGCCGCGGCCAAGGCTGGCGCCAGCAGCCGAGCGGTAAGCGAGGACGACGAGGACTTCGACGAGGAAGAAGACGAGCAAAAGGGCTCACAGAAACCCAGCGCCCCGGCCACGGAGCCAGAGAGCGATGATGCAAGTGATGAACAAGAGCGGCGCTTTGCGGAGGGCCTGTCCAAGACCCGGCAAAGCGGCTTTGTCTCCAAGCTCGGAAAACTCTTCTCCCGCAAGAAGATCGATAGCTCGCTGATCGAAGAGTTGGAAGAAGTGCTGTTCACCGCCGACATTGGTCCTAAGACCGCCAAACGACTCCTGACGGCCGTCAAAGAGGCCCTGAGCAAGAGTGAGCTCGAGGATGCCGCTGCGGTCTGGGAGAAGTTGCGCGAGGAGTCGATCAAGATCCTCGATACCGATCAGCCCGAGATCGACTTTCAGGCGCACTCGCCTTTTGTACTGCTGGTGCTGGGCGTCAACGGCGCCGGCAAGACAACCACCATCGGCAAGTTGGCGGCCAAGTTCACTGCGGAGGGCAAGAAGGTCTTGCTCGCTGCCGGTGACACCTTCCGCGCAGCTGCCGTCGAGCAACTCGAAGTCTGGGCTGGACGCTCCGAGTGCGAGGTCGTTCGCGGCAAGGACGGAGCCGACCCGAGCTCGGTGATCTTCGAAGCCATTCGGAAAGGGCAGGACGAGGGCTTCGACATCGTCATCGCCGACACCGCTGGCCGTCTGCACACCAAGATCGAACTGATGGAAGAGCTCAAAAAGGTCGGGCGGGTCTGCGACAAGGCCATGCCTGGCTGCCCGCACGAAACCTGGCTGGTCCTCGACTCGACCACCGGCCAAAACGCCATTCAGCAGGCCCTGCACTTCAAAGAGGCTATGAACATCACCGGCATTGTCCTGACCAAGCTAGACGGTACGGCCAAGGGCGGCGTTGTTTTGGGGATTTCCGACGAGATGCAGGTGCCGATTCGTTATATAGGCATCGGCGAGCAAATCGACGATCTGCGTCCCTTCGCCGCCAAGGCTTTCGTGTCGGCCCTCTATCAGGAAGACAGCCAGGAGCGGGCCGCGTGAATCCTTCCCCACTTACCTTGATGCGACACAAATCGCCGTGTTATAGTCCGCGGGCCTTCGAATCCACCTCTAACCACTTGGAATCAAAGATGTTTTCGGCGGCCTCGAACCCGCTCCGAACCGGGAGAACCATAAATGAGACGTTTTAACACCCTGCTTTTCCGTATGGCGTTCCTAAGCCTCCTGGTGGCATCGCTCACACTTGCCCTGTCCGCGGCCTACTCGCCGATGGTGCACGCCCAGGACGATGACGACGACCCAGAGATGACCTTCGACGAGGATGAAGCCTCGGGCGATGAAGGCATGGTCATGGAAGACGATGCGGAAGAGTCCGCCGAGCCGGAGCCTGACGAGGAGCCCGAGCCCGAAGCAGCCGTCGATCCTGATGGCGACTCCACCTCCGGCGCACTGCCCGCTGCCAACACCGAAGAGGTCAGCTGGCAAGACATCGTGGTCGTCGTTCGCAAGCCTTTCCTCAAGGTCAGCCGCGTCGAGCTGATGCCAAGCTGGGGCATCACGATGAATGACAACATCATTCAGCACGTGCAGTTCTCGGGCGCACTCAACTACTACCTCACCGACGTGCTCGCTGTTGGTATCGAGGGTCAGTACTACATCAAGAGCCTTCGCGAGCCCTTCGACCTGGTGGCTCGCCAAGCGCGCCGCCTGCCGACGGTCAACAAGTACAACTTCGGCGCGGCCATGAACTTTCACTACGTACCAATCTACGGAAAGTTCGCAGTGCTCGATGAGAACGTCGTCCACTGGGAGACCGCACTCACCGCTGGCGTCGGCTTCACCCAGAGCGAAGTCTTGCCACGTGACCCTGCCCTCCAGCCTTTCAAGAACACGCTCATCACGCCGAACGTCGGCGCGAGCATGCGCTTCTTCCTCAGCCGCTTCCTGACGGTCAACGTCGGCATCCGCGACTACGTCTTCGTCGATAAGTTCGAAGCCGTCTCGCGCATGGAGGCAAACGGCGACATCGCCAAAGAGCAGGCCGACTCGTCCCTAGTCAACAACATCATGTTCCAGGCAGGCGTTAGCTTCTGGTTCCCGATGTCCTTCGAGTACACCACCTTCCGCTAGTCGGCACCTGGAGACACCCATGATCAAGCGACTATCAATTCTCTCTCTAGGCGCACTCTTGCTAGCTGGCCTCGCCTCTCCGAGCGTGGCCCGTGCCGAGCGCAAAAACTCACTGGACGGCGTACCTGCGGTTCGCCATCGCCTCTTGCTGGTCAAGAAGCGCTTCGAGGCCACTGGCGCCTTCGAGTCCTCCATCAACTCCGACTTCAAAAACACCCTCGGTGGCGGTCTGAAGCTCGAAGTACACGCCAGTGACCTGCTCTCCTTTGGTGCCATCGGCATCTTCGGTACGAGCTTCAACACCGGCCTCACCGACAAGATCGTCGGTACCCTTCCCGAGAACGATCCAAGCCCAAACCCCGACGCTGATCCCACGCCGACCAAGCGCGAGTTCAACGCCCACCTCAACTCCATCCCTCTGCACGGCGCCGCCTACGTGGGCGTGACCCCGTGGTACGGCAAGCTGGCCGCCTTCGGAAAGTTCTTCGTGAACTTCGACTTCTACTTCCAGGGCGGCCTGGCCTTCGCGCAACTCAAGAGCGATTGCAGCAACGACATCTGCAACGACAACAACCCAACTGGCGGTATGGATTCGGGCGGCAACGTCATCCTTCCAGACAACAACCCCAATGATGACCCTGTGCTCAACAGCGGCTTCCGGGCTGGTCTCTACTTCGGCGGCGGCATCCACGTCTTCGTCAGCGACGCTGTGGCTCTAGACCTCACGGTCCGCGACTACATGTTCTCCGACAACCCATCGGGCCTGGACTTCAACGCCGACCTGGCGGTGACCGACGACGACAACCGCTTCCTCAATCACCTTTTCATGGGTGTTGGCGTCTCGGTTCTCTTGCCAACCAAGATCAAGCGCACGCCCTGATCACGGCGCGCTAGCAGCGAGACAAGAGGGCCTGGCACTTGCCAGGCCTTTTGTCATTTTCGGGATGGGTCTCGCACTGGCCAGGGGTTTTGTCGTTTGCTCGGAGTCGGATTCGGCGCGGGATTGGGGGTCGGATTCGGCGCGCCCGATTGTGAATCCCGCGTGAGCAAGTCGGGCTTAGAGCTCACACTCGCGACCGCTGTTGGATTGCCCATCCTGCATGCGCAGACAGGTCGAGCTCACCTGGCTATGCGCCTCGAAGGTAACGATGACCTCGTCGCCCTCGACGGCCGGAAAGGCCTCAGTCGGTCCCACGCTGCCATCCGCTTCAGCGGTGGTGATGATGCCCTGGCCTGCATCGCGGTTGAAGATGTAGACCACTGCGTCGGCGTAGGAGGGGTCGGCCGCGTAGCCAAAGGACGCTGTGCCGCTGTCGAGGTCGAGGCTGAAGTAGACCTTTTCTGGCGAAGGCGGAGGAATCGGAACCGAGGGCGTTGTGCAGCCAAGCAAAAGCGCGGCGGCCAAGCAGAAACGCTGTGCAAGGTGCAGAGTGGACATGAGTTCCTAGCTCTAAGCAGAACACGTGCCGGGCGACTAGCATGCACAGGTATCTACTTTCAGCATCTTAGAGTGCCGTTGTGCATGCAAACTGTCAACTCTGTTGACAGCACACACCTCGCCTGCCAACCGGCGAGGCAGGCCTATTTATCGAGGGCTTCCAGCTCAGCGGCCAGGATGGAGGAAAGGGTCGCCTCGACATGGCGGGCACGACCCTCGGCATCGACCACGGCAATGCGGGCGAAGGCCCCTGGAACACGGCGGTGGACCTGTGCAACCAAGTCGTCTGGGTCGCGAATCACATTGTCGTCAAGGCGCGTGATGAGGTCGCCGACCCGCAGGCCCGCCCAATCGGCCGGCGAGCCCGGCACCACTTCCGTCACCTTGGCGCCTGCCTGGGGCCGCGAACTGGTCTGCACCTCCACACCGAGCCAGGTGAAACGGGCCTGTCTGAGCCCCGCCCCAGGCTCCATGCCCCGCCACACCAGGACTTGTCCTGGGCCTCGGTCGGCGCTTCCCGCGATGTGACCGATGCCAACGCCGAGCCCCACACCTGCGAGACTGCAACAGGCGGCAATCAAGGCGGTGCGATAGCGATCACCAGCCTGGTAGGGGGTCTCGCGTCGGAGCTCAGGCTTGGCTGAAGGCGCGCGAGCCTCTGGGGACAGGGCGCCGCTTGAGCCGGCCGACCTCGGCGTCGATTCCTTGTCGTGTGGGTGCATAAGCAACTCCCTCAGGGGTCTAAACAGCTCGGGCAAAACTCACTATTCCTATGGTGAAGCAGATTGTCGAGAACGCCAGCCTTGTGCGTGCCGCGTG
>JAHEAK010000473.1 GCA_024642805.1 Kofleriaceae bacterium
GGACTCGCCATCGCGCGCGGCAGTCTGGGCGGCTTCGCTGCGGCCCAGGTTCTCGCGAATGGCGATGTACTCCATCTCCGCGGTGACGACGCCGGCGCGGGCGTAGGCCAGCTGGGTGACCGCCTTGCCCTTGACGCCGCGCACGGGCATGCGCCGCTCGGGAAACTCGCTGACGATCTTGTCAGGGGGCAAAAAGCCGTTGTCGGCGGGCTTGATGAGCCGGCCTTGATAGCTCTCGGTGTCACCGCGGGCCGCGATCCAGGGCGCGCGCAGCGCCGGCAAGCCCTTGTCGATGTCGACTTGATACTCCGCGTCGGTGTAGGGACCCGAGGTGTCGTAGACCACGACGGGTTTTTCGTTGGCGCTTGGGTGCAGCGCGATCTCGCGCATGGGCACGCGAATGTCTTTGTGGAGCGCGCCCGAGTGGTAGATCTTGCGCGAGGCGGGCAGTGGGCCCTGGGATACGGTTGGTGTTGTTGTCTTCAATGGATTCTCCTTGCCGAGGAGATCCAGTCGCTCACGAGGAGAGAGAGAAGCTGTGATCGCAGCGCTTGTTGTTCTGGTCGATCACGGTCTTGTACCCTTCCCTACGCCAGTATGAACTGGATCAGGTTGTAAGGGTCGCCGTGCGTGCTCGACATGTCGAATCACCTAATGGCCTCTCAGTTCCTTCGGCAGGAACTCCCCTAGTTACGAGCGGCACACTACGCCCTGCTTTCGTCTGTGGTCAAGGGGGATACCTGCGCTCTGTGGCCTGACAGCGGCCTCTGGATGGCCAGCCCTGCTTGGAACCTTCCACATCAGACGGCCGATGTAGGTATTGCTGTGGTGAGCGTGGAGATGCGAAATCTATCGCGAGGCGCCGGGGTTTTTTGCGCTGCAAGTACTGAGCGTTGCAATGCTACGCTACTACTGAGTGACGACGATCGAAGTACTGCGAGTGGGCGCCGTCGGCGCTTGCTTGATGGTCGCTTTCCAGCAGTTTACCGAGCTGGGAATCTCCCAAAGCAGGCCGCGCAACGCGCGCATCATGGTCGGTATTTGGGCACTCTACTCGGCCCTCTACCTCTTGGTGCGAGGCAATCTCGAGGCCGCCCAGGGTCACGACGAGGTCATCATGGCGACCCGACTGCTCGATTCGACGAGCTACGGCATCGCGCCCATGGTGCTCATGATGGTCTCGACCCTGGTCTACGATCGACGCGACCGCAAGCTCATGATCGCCGTCGTCGCCACCGGCAGCCTGGCCATCCTGCCCTGGCTTGGCCATCTGGTGGTCGAGGATGCCATCCACAGTTACCCATCGGCGGAGGGCGGCTTGCGCTACCGAGCGCAGAGCACCTGGCTCTACGAGGTGTCGCGCGTCTTGTGGTTCGCCATTGGAGCCGTGGCCTTGCGCGATCTGCGACGCGGCAGACAACTCATCGTGCGTCGGCGCCGAGCTGCCAGTCTCGCCATCGCCATGAGCCTCTTGCTGGCAGGCATGAACGACTCCTTGCTCGCCAAAGCGCTCTTTCCCTCGATTCCTCTCTTTGATTGGGCCTGTGTGTTCAGTCTGGTGCTCCTGGTCTACGTCATGGTCGATCGCACCTCCGACGAGCTGCAGGCCAGCCATATCGAGATTCGATCCCTGGAGTCCATGCGCTCGCTCATCGACGCACTGCCCATCGGCATTCTGGTGCTGCGCGATGGCAAGATTATCCGCTGCAACAATGCTGCCTGCAGCTTTCTCGGGCAGAGCGATGAGCAACTGACCGACACGGGGCTAGGCGAGCACGTCGAAGAGCTCGACCAGCCCTGGATCGCTCAGCTCGTCGACGGAGCCGTTCTCGAGCCGCGCCGCATCATCTTTCAGGGCGAGCAAGGGGGGGCGGTTGGTTTGGTGGCCGCGGTGCGCATCGATTTCGAAGGCCGTCCATCCACAGTGGTGATCATTCACGACATGGGCCAGCAAGAGAACATGGAAAAGCAGTTGCGCCTGGCCGACCGCCTTAGCTCGCTTGGAACCCTGGCGGCGGGCATGGCGCACGAGATCAACAATCCGCTGGCATACATCCTTGGCAATTTGGAAGTGCTCAAAGAGGAGCTTGGCGAGCTCTTGCCACCTGGTCAGGACGCGCAACGCCAAGAAGTGTTTGAGATGCTCAGCGAGATCGAGTTTGGTGCGGCCCGGGTTCGCGAGGTCGTGACAGGTCTGCGCGTCTTTGGTCGCAGCGAGGACGGCAAGCTCGGGCCCATCGACGTCAACCGAGCCGTCGAGTTGGCCATCACCCTCTCGCAAAACGAAGTGCGTCACGTGGCTGAGTTGCGCGTCGACCTTGGCAAGGTTCCTCAGGTCCTGGCCAGCGAGGGGCAGCTCTCGCAGGTGATCCTCAACCTCATCGTCAATGCGGCCCAGGCCACCTACGCACCGGATAAGCAGCCGAGCGTCGCGGTGCGCACTCGCTCATCGGCCTCCGGCCAGGTCGTCATCGAAGTCCAGGACAATGCCGAGGGCTTGAGCCCGGCGCAACTCGCCCGCGTCTTCGATCCTTTCTACACGACCAAGGATGTTGGCAAGGGCACCGGACTCGGCTTGTCGATTTGCCACGGTCTGGTGGCCAAGTTCGGCGGCGTCTTGGAGCTGGAGAGCGAACCTGGTCGCGGCACGCTGGCTCGCATAGAGATGCCAACGCTCGCCGATGTCTCCGAGGATTCACCGCTGCAACAGCGGATCACTCGCTCGATGCCAGCGGTGCGCGACGCCCGCCAGGGACGCGTCCTCATCATTGATGACGATCCTTTCGTGACTCGTACCCTCGTGCGCGTGCTCTCCGAGCTCGACTGCACGGTGATCCATTCCGGGCAAGAGGCGCTCGAACGCTTGCGCTCGGAGTCGGAGTTCGATGTGATCATCTGCAATCTGAGCATGCCAGGCGTGTCAGGCGCCGAGGTCTACACCCAGGCGTCGGAGTTCCGACCGGCGCTAGCCAAGCGCTTCCTTTTCTTGAAGGGCGGTGCGGTCGCCGACGAGACCCTGGAGTTTGCCGAGTCGCTCGACGGGCGCGTGCTGGCCAAGCCGGTGGAGGCGACGAGTATTCGAACCCGCGTGCAGAACTTGCTGAGCGAGAACGCGCTGGCCAGCCCGCTGAGCCTGCATTAGGCCACGAGACCTGCTGGTGGCTTAGTTCTCGTCGAGGAACATCTTGCCGTCGATGATGCGAACGGCCATGGAGTATTGCGAATCGGGATCGGTGGCGACGATGACGCCTTCAAAGTGCAGCGTGATCTTCTCGGGCGTCTTCTCGAGGTGGAAGGGAGCCACGCGCAACTTGTCGGCAACGGTGGCGGTGCCCAGATGCCAGGCGGCGTAGACCTTGTCGATGACGCCTTCGCGCGCAAAGCGATCGGCTCGCTCTTTGGTGATGATGGCCGGCCAGCGAGTGGCGTCATTGGCATCGATGGCATCGAGAAATCTCGTGATGAAATCCTTGGTGATTTCGAGTTCCTCAGCGTCGCTGAGTACAGCTTCCGCAGCGGGCTCGGAGGCGGTCTTGGCCGTCTTTGCTTCCGCCTTGGTCTCGCTCTGTGCCGAGGGGGAGGGCTTGGCCTTGCAGGCCGTGCTTGCCAAGAGGAGGACTAGAGCTAGGACGACTCGATTTCTCACCGGGCGAGCATAACAACGGCCATGCCCTTGCCAAGAGCGGCATACGACGCACCTTGTGCTTTATGGCGACACCCCGCACCCGCTTCCTCCTGCGATATCTGCCGATTGCGGCTCTTGGCCTGGTTCTGGCGTCAGCCTCGGCATCAGCCTCGGCATCGACCTCGGCATCGACCTCGGCATCGACCTTGGCATCGACCTTGGCCTCGGCTCCAGCTTCGGGACCTCGCACGTCCAGCCCACAGCGAGCGGATCGACCTTTCCTTTGGCGCATCGAGGGCGGTGCTGCTCCCAGCTATCTCTTTGGCACCATCCACGCGGGTGTTGAGGCCAGTGAGCTGCATCCGATCGTCGATGCCGCGCTTCATCGAAGCCGTCTCTTCATCATGGAAACCGCGCCGGCCGGCGCGCTGGTTGCCAACCAGAACGTGGGCCATCCGCAAGCGATGGACCTGGCCCTGGCGCGTCACGCCGCCGAGCTAGGCACGCCGGTGGCCGAGCTCGAGACCTTCGCTTTTCAGCGCGATCTCTTGAGCCAGATCGCTGGCAGCTGCGCACCAGAAGAATTCGCAGCTCTGCTCGCCGAGGATGGTCAGGAGATGGCGCCACTCTTGGCTGCGTATCGATCGGGTGATCTGGATCAGATTGCCAGGGTCAGCCAGCCGGATGATCCGCGCGTGCAAGAGCTGCTACTCGATGCGCGCAATCGCCGCTGGGTGAACAGGCTCGATCCGGCGCTTCGTCGCGGTGGGGTCTTTGCGGCGGTCGGCGTCGGCCACGCGCCCGGCCCACAGGGCTTGCTGCGGCTTTTGTCAGCTCGTGGCTATCGCCTGCAACAGTATCGGGCTTGACGGGCAGGCCAGCCGCCAGCGCAAGAGCCCGCCAACGCGAGCTGCGCCGATCAGGACACGCCGGGCGCTTCGTAGCCGACTTGCTGCACGTACTCTAGATAGCCGCCTTCATAGCGCCGAATGTCATCGGCCTGCACCTCGAGAACCCGATTGGAGAGTGCGGCCAGAAAGTCGCGATCGTGAGACACGAAGAGCATCGTGCCTTCAAAGTCGCGCAGCGATTTGACCAGCATCTCCTTGGTGGCCATGTCG
>JAHEAK010000474.1 GCA_024642805.1 Kofleriaceae bacterium
ACGCCTTCCTCTTCGAGCGCTACACCCGCGGCTTCACGGTCAAGCTCGACATCGACATGGGCATCAACCTCGAGTTCACCACCGACGCCGATGGCAATCCCGCCGTCATGCCGATCCTGGTCGGTCTCGACGCCGACAACATCGGTGTCGAAGTCTTGAACGAGGAGTTCCTGCGTGAAGATGCCAGCCAGCTGGAAGCCGTGCTGCCATCGCTCCTGGATCTGCTCCTTCCGCAGCTCACCGGAGCGCTTGGCTCGATCGGCCTGCCACAAATTGCTGGCTTCCAGCTCGATCAGCTGAACGTCCAACGCGTGACCACCAGCGAGGATGACTTCCTGGCCATCGGCGCCACCCTCGGGGCCGGCACCATGATGATGACACTCGGGCAGCAGTACCCATCCGTCGCGCAACTTGCCGCCAAGTACGCGGTCGCCGAGGGCACGCCAACCACGCCAAGCGCACCACGCCTGGTCTAGGTCGTCGCCCCCGCTCCAGCCGCTCTGCGCGCTGGCATGATGGCTGCCGCTGGCGGTCAGAAACCCGCCGTGGTCGTCGACCTCGATACCCACGACGACATGGGCCGCGAGCTCGAGTGGACCTGGAACATCGAGGGCGGCATCTGGCGTCCTCTGATGGCCGGTGGTCGCGTCAGAATCGAAGACGGTGCCTTCAACTTCCAAGGCAAGTACCAACTGCAATTCCGCGCACGCCCCGTCGGCGACTACCGCAGCTGGGATGAAGAAGTCTCCTCGATCAACGTCGTCATCGACTCGGTGGGACCACGCATCCTGGTCAACTCGGCTCGCCGCAGCGACAAGGAGCTGCGCGTACCTGCCTTCGACACCGTCTACCTTGGCGAGGTCGAAGTGGCCTACGGCGTCCTTGGCGCCGACGCGCCCAGCACCGAGTGGAATGCCGACGGCCGCATCGCGATGTCGCGCGCCGAAGAGCTTGCCATCGATGGTGAGCTGCAGGTCTTCGCTCGCGATCCGCAAGGCAACACCAGCAGCAAGCCGATTCGCATCTCGCAAGCACTGGTTGCCAACGCAGCCGGTGGCTGTAGCGCGGGCGGTCAGAGCGGACTTGCCGGTGCCTTCGCCCTGCTCTTCCTCATCGGCCTAGCGCGCAAGCGCAGCACGCTGCTCAGCCTGGCGCTCATCGCCGGCCTGGGCGCTGCGATGCCCGCCTGTAGCTGCTCTGGCGACCCTGCCGGCATCAGCTGCGACATCGATGACGATTGCCTGGGCACCTGCGAAGACGGTCAAGTTGGCCAGTGCTTCGAGGGCACCTGTCGCTGCCTGCCTGATGTCGCCTACGGTCGCATCGGGCAGTTCTCTTCGATGGACGTCTCCGTCGATGGCACGGTCTGGGTGTCTGGCTACAACAGCACCCACGGCGATCTGGTCGTGGCCCGCACGCGCGACATGGGTCGCATCCCCAATCCTACCTGGCAGTTCGTCGACGGCGTGCCCGATGGCCCCGTGGTCCTGCCGGTTAACGCTGTGCGCGGCGGCATCAAGGCCGAGGGCGAGGACGTCGGTCTGTACACCGACATCGCCGCGGTCTCCGCCGACCTGGCCATGGTCAGCTACTTCGATGCCGACAACGGCAGCCTCAAGTTCACCGCCAACTACGATGGCGTCTGGCAAAACCACGTCGTCGACGCTGGCGACCTGAGCGCCGATGACACCAGCGTCACCAAGCTCGCCGGTCAATACTCTTCCATCTCGCTGAGCGCGAGCGGTGTGCCTTCGATCGCCTACTTCACACACGTCGGCGCTGGCACCACCGAGGCCGCCACCGAGCTGCGCGTCGCCACCGCCAACACCGCATCACCACGCTCGAGCGGCGAGTGGACGATTACGGTCGTCGACTCGGCCATGGTGCCTGCTGAAGAGGCCGAAGCCGACGTCTTGAAGATTCCCTACGGAACCGGGCTCTTCGTGGACGTCACCCGTGACAACGACGACAAGCTGGTGGTCGTGTACTACGACCGCATCAACGGCGACCTTCGCCTGGCGCGCGCAACCGGCGCAGGCGCTTTCGATTTGCAGACTCTCGATGCCGAGGGCGACGTCGGTTGGTACCCATCGGCTGTCGTCGACAGCGAGGGTGTTGTGCACGTGAGCTACGTGGATGCCGTCAACCAGGACTTGATGTACATCAACGATCAAAGCCTGACTCCAGAGTTGGTCGACGATGGCTACCGCATCGTTGGCACCACCGAGGGCGGCCTGCCGATTCCCGAGTTCCATTTCGTCGGCGATGACAGCAGCATCACCCTCACCGGTGACGGCATCTACATCACCTATCAAGATGCCACCACCCACGAGCTCTTGGTTGGCTACCCCAACTCGTCTGGCAACTGGGGCCACACGGCCATCGCCGGTGACGAAGACCCCTTCGTTGGCGCCTACGGTTTCTTCGCCAACTCCAAGTACGATGGCACCGACCTGACCATGTCGACCTGGGCCATCGATCAGAGTAACTCTGATTCGTGGGTCGAGCTCTTCCGACGGGCCATCGTCGTCGAGTAACTCGGTTAGCTAGAGTGACCAAGCCCTGCTGGCAGACGCCAGCAGGGCTTTTTTCATGTGGGCCGCAAGAGCTTGGTCGCAAGAGCTTGGTGGCGGATGTAGCGATCGAGTTACAACAAAATTCAGCGTCTTGCAGACCTTTGTACGGCCTGCCCCGTTTGCAGAGGGGCCAGCACCGCGCGGCAAAGCCATTTCGCCCACACAGCCATACCTACAAAGGATGCAGCCATGAAAAAGACTCTCGCCAAGGCCCTTTGGGCCTTCACCCTAACCAGTTTCACCGTCAGCGCCTGCAACAGCAATCACCAGGCGGCCCCCAAGGCCGGGGCGGATCCAAGCGCCGTCGTTGCCAACAACCAGCCGATCGACGTCGACGGCGTCGAGCTCGACCAGGCCGCCACGGAGGGAGAAGCATCACCACACGCGCTGGCGGAACCCCTCGCCGACCGAAAAGAGATGGCCGCCAGCGACAAGGGCTCGGTGCAGGCCAGCGCGCGGGCTCGCCCAGCTGGCGTCCTGGGCGGGAAGCAGCAATACGCTCCGATGCCCCTGCAAGTCGCGCAGCAACAAAAGATTGCCGTGCCGCCAAGCGACCTGGTGCCTTCCGGCGAGGACTACAAAGACTACGGCAAAAATCCCATGGTCTCGACGGCGATCGATCATCTCTCGACCTTCGCGGTCGATGTCGACACCGCCTCTTATGCCATCGCCCGTCGCAAGATCGTCGAAGGTCAGTTGCCACCGAGCGCCGCTGTGCGCGTCGAGGAATTCGTCAACTACTTCAAGTACGACTACGCAGCGCCCGCTGCCGGCAGCCGTGATCCCTTTGCCGTCCACATGGACATGGCGCCATCGCCCTTTCACAAGGGTCGGCAGATCGTGCGTGTCGGCGTCAAAGCCAAAGAGCTCAGCTTGCGCGATCGCAAGAAGGCCAACCTGGTCTTCCTGGTCGACGTCTCCGGCTCCATGCAAAGCCCCGACAAGCTCGAGCTGGCCAAGCGCTCTCTGCGGGTGCTCGTCGACAACTTGAAAGACGGCGACACCGTCTCGCTCGTGACCTACGCGGGCAGCACTCGGGTGGTGCTGAGCCCAACCGGTCTCGAGCACAAGGCCGAGATCATCTCCGCCCTCGAAGATCTGCAAGCGGGCGGCTCGACCGCGATGTCCTCTGGCATGGACCTGGCCTACGAGCTGGCCGCCAAGACTCTCACCGAAGACTCCATTAGTCGCGTCATCGTGCTCAGCGACGGCGATGCCAACATCGGCGCCTCGAGCCACGATCAAATTCTCAAGACCATCGCCGGCAAGGTCAAAGAGGGCGTCACCCTCAGCACCGTCGGCTTCGGCATGGGCAACTACAAGGACCAGCTGATGGAGCAGCTTGCCAACAAGGGCAACGGCAACTACTTCTACATCGACAGCCCCAATCAAGCGCGCCGAGTCTTTCAAGAGCAGCTTGGCAGCGCGCTGGAAGTCGTCGCTAAGGACGTCAAGATCCAGGTCGACTTCGACAAGGAGGTGGTCAAGAGCTATCGACTCATCGGCTACGAGAACCGCGACATCGCCGACCAAGACTTCCGCAACGACCAGGTCGATGCCGGTGAGATTGGCGCCGGGCACGTCGTCACCGCCCTCTACGAAGTCGAGCTGAGCAAGCGAGATGCCTCTCCGCTCACGGTTCGCATCCGCGCCAAGGCTCCACGCGGCAGCAAGGCACTCGAGAGCGCCTTCCCCTTCGACAACGCCCTGGCCTACCAGAGCTTTGACGGCGCCCCCGAAGACTTCCGCTTTGCCAGTGCTGTCATGGGCGCCGCAGAAATCCTGCGCGGCAGCGAAGAAGCCAGCGACTGGACTCTCGAGCAAGTCTTGCAAATCGCCAGCTCATCCGCCGAAGCCCATGCCGCCGAGCGCGAGGAGTTCATCTCCCTCATCAAGAGTGCGCAGGCGCTACGCAACACACTCGCTCGTCGCTAACCCGACCCAGCGGGGCCATCCCGACACAGACTGCGCTCCTGGAGCCCGCCCGACCTGTTCGCGGCGGGCTCCGTCGTTTGCACGCCGACCCACGGGGCACTACGCTTCTACCATGTCCAGGGATGCGGTCATGGCGCTCCTTGCGCGCTACGGTCACGACAGCGTGTGCTCGCAGGCCCTCGAGCCTGGCCTGGACTACTGGTTCGATCGTGACAACAC
>JAHEAK010000475.1 GCA_024642805.1 Kofleriaceae bacterium
CGGTCATTTCGTGGGTCACGGGGCCATCGACGACGTTGGTGGCCTCGTCGTCTTCTTCGCCATTGAGGGCCGCGCTGATATCGACAGTGCCCGTCACCTCCATGGATCCGAGATCCAGGGCCGTCATGGTGGCGACGGGACTGGGAGTCGGAGTGACGGCAGAGGTGACCACGCTACCGACTTCGGGCGCTGCTCGCATGGGTGTACCATCGACACGATTGGTCGGATCGTAGTCACCCACGTCGGATTGCACGTCTCCTAGACCAAGAGGCGCAAAGATGTTGCGCAGGGCGGCAGGCACAGAGCGCATGGTATCGAGTAGGTCGGCCTTGGAAGCAAAGATCTCTTCGCGTCGATCGTTGGCGAGCACGCGCTTGAGGACCAACTCGGTGTCGGCAAGGGAGTGGGCGGCGATGCCGCGGATGACGGGGCCGATGCGCGCAACCAATCGCTCGATGAGCACGCTCGGATCGGGACAGTCACGCAGGGGCAACTTGTTGAAGCTGACATCGAGCAGCTTGCAGCGCTCCTGGACCAAGGAGGACGCGTTTTGCATGAGCTCGTGACACAGCGAGCGCAGGGGCTCGGCATCGCCCTCAGGCACTTGAAACTCGGGAGACTCTTCGTCCTTTTGGGTTCGAACGATGGCCACACGTGCCGGGTTGGAAGAGAAGCGAATGTCGAGCCCCGTCACTTCGTCGGCGAGCGGACTGGTGCGCAGCTTGAGGACCACCGAGTCGCCTTCGTGCACAAGGGCGGTCACAAAGAGGTGAGCGAGCTTGTACGGCTTGAGCTTCACGCTCTTGCGAACGAAGCCTGACATCTCCGGCAAGTCGACTGACATCTCGGGACGCAGCGTGCCGACCTTGACCAGTTCGGCGAAGCTGCTGCCCTTGTTGATCTCGGCCTGAAAGCGCCAGGCCAGGCCTTGCGCACATGAACCTACGACTTGCGCCTGGTAGCCTGTGCCGGCTTCATTGAGCATGAGGTCGACGGTGTTGCTGCTATCGGGCAATTCATGGTCGAGCAAGAGCCGCTCGATGAGCTTGGCATTGGCGGCTCGCTCACGACTGCAATTGCTGGCCAGTTGTTGCTCGGCCTGTGAGACCGATGCCTTCAGGCCTTCGGCCGCTCGGCGCAGGGTCTCGTCGGTGGCTCGGTGCAGGGCGGCGATGCTCTGATCGGTGCTCGACTGCGGATTGTGCCCCTTGGCGCCCTCGAGTGCCCCTGCCACCGTGGCGCCCAGCTCACGCAGGCGATCGAGCTCGCTGCTCATCTCGCGTTTGCGTTCTTCGTTGGCGGCCCGGGCGCTATTGACCCGATGCTCGGAGAGCATGACCTGCACCGCGAAGTTCAAGAACTCGCGCAAAAGCTCAATGTAGTTGAGTTCCAGGCCCGAGTCGGTCGAGTCGCCGTAGAGGTAGGTCATGGCTCTACCTCTCAGTGTACCCAACTATGCCCGAACGGGCGAAAGATCGCGCAGGCTGGCCAGGGCGGCCTCGAGCTCACAGGTGCTCAGCTCCGAGGGATGTGCACGGTGAACTTCTATAGCCTCGCTCAGGCGAGAGACCTTGGCAGGATTGGCCCCGCACGCCAAGAGGTCGTGTAGGTGCGCACCTACAGCGCCCTGAGGAGGTGGCGCGCGCAGGAGAAACTCCAGGCGACCGAGGGGCATTTGCGAAATTTCGCGTCGACCGAGCCACCACGCCAGCGCGAGCATGGGCAGGGCCAGCAGATCGAGGGGGTCGAGCACGATCTGCGCGGAGAGACCCAGCCGAGCCGCAAGAGCCAGAACCTGGTCGGTGAACCAGGGCCAGAGTTTGAGCGCGCAGAAGACCGTGCCTGTGCCCACGATACTCACAGCCAACTTCCAGCGGCGCAGGCTGAAGTCGACGGCCAGACCGAGTCGGAACAAGCCGAGCAGGGCGCAGTCCACAAGCGAGGTCATCAGCAGAGGGAAGAAAAGCAGGCCGGCGAAATCGCTGAGCTTGCCCGTGAGCTCAGCGGGCGCCCAGCTGCTGGGCTTGAGCCACCAGTCGTTGGCGATCAAGATCACGAGTGCCGCGATGGTGATGGGCTGCAGGAATTCGCCCGCGGGCAGCGCGGTTCGAGTGGGGCTGTCCTGACCGGAAAGAAGGCTCGCCATGGTGATCGGAGCGCGGCTGCGATGCGCCATTTTGCCCCATCTCACGAGGCGACGCAGCTCATCGCATCTGTATACTGCGCCCGTGGCAGAGAAAGCCGAAATGGATTCTAAAGAGCGTCTGGCTGCAGCGGAAGAGGAAGCCCGCCAGCGCTATGTCCAAGTGATCGAAGAGATTCGCGAGGGCAACCGCAAGTTTGCCAACGACGTGCGCAGTGGCTGCGGCATCGTGCTCGAGGAGTTCATCGACCCGGATGGCGAAGCGGTCGCCACCCTCGCTGAAGTGGAAGGTGACGCGGGCGCGCTGGCGCTGGCCATGCCGCTGGACATGATCACTCTCGAGACCTGGCTCTTGGGACAAATCGGCGACTCCGAAGAGTTCGATCTTGAGCGCAAAGGGCACAAGCAGCTGTGGTACACGCTCGGCGCCTGGATCGGCGAGACCATGCGTATGCGCCATGGTGGCCACTGGCTCTTTGCTGGTGAAGACCCACGAGGATGGCGTCTCGGCTTTTCGAAGATCATGCTCGAAGTCGTCCCGCACCTCTTTGCCGAGCAGTTGCTGAAGATGGGACCAGGCTCTGCCAAGAAGCTCCTGGCTGAGGTGGAGCGCATCCGCGTCGTTCACAACGAGCAAAAGGCTCGCGACAACGGCAAGGAGATGGATCGATTCACGCCACAGCACTACGTGCGCATGCACACCATGCCGCTCGGTCAGTGGATGGTGATGGACTTCAAACACCTCGACGAGTTCTGGAACAAGGGGCCCGTCAAAAAGCTGGTCGACGAGATCAAGACTCAGGGCGAGCGTCTTGGGCCCGGCAATCAGCAAGTGGTCGAGAAGGTCGTCGAGGCTCTGCTCAAGGCCAATCAGCAGAAACCGCTTGGCGAGCAGACCGGTGATCGTGGCCTCTTCGAGGCGATTGCGCAGATCATTGCCCTTCGTCGCACGACCTCGCCCATTGCCATGGACATTCTCGAGTCGCTGGTAATGCCGACGATTCACATCGGACTGCCAGAGGAATTCCCTGAGCTGGACGAGGACGATGTCTCTCGTCTGCACAAGGGCCTCGAGCTCTTCGCCCTCTTCGTCGACATCGTTCCTCACAAATACCAGGCCTGGGACGACGGCTTCCTCGGATCGATTCCGAACGAAGATCTGGCCACTCCCTACCGCGACAAAACCAAACTCGAGATTGGCAAGGGCGACTGGCTCATCGTCAATCCCAAGCGATTTGTCGAGATGCTGGCGGACTACTCACCTGACGCTCTGCTCGAGCGCTACGATGCTTTCGTCAAGCATGTGGCCGACGACGCCAACGCGCCGCGACGACGCGACGACGGCCGTCTCTTGGCGGAGACCGTGGCTCGCGCCCTTGCCGAGGTGAAGGCTTGCATCGATGCGGCGGCCGTCGAGGGCATGGTCCTCATGTTCCGCTTGCTGCCACCGCCGGGCTGATCGCGGCTAGCAAGCGGCTGATCGCGTAGATGTGCCACTTCGATAGGGCCCGGCTCCTACATGTGAGCCGCGCCGCTGTCGGATCTGACCGCGCCTTGTGTGGAGGAACACGGCGTTTGCCTCGCCCGCATGTAACAATAGCGAGAGCTTGTGCCATGGCATTGGTATTGCTCTATGGGAATGCATGATGACTCCTAGCTCGATACACCTCAAGACTCTCCTTGCTCTAGGCCTCTTGCCATTGTGTGTGGCCGCCAAGGGGGATGGCTGCGCAGCCAACTCACGCACCGAGGCTCCCGACGTGAGCGGCGAGTGGGCGGTTAGCTACGATGACATGCTCGACGTGACGATTCGCATTGGCGGCGCCGTGTACAACGCGCAGATTGGAGCCCAGGGCGGCGCCATTGATATCGAGCACGAAGGCAAGCCTCTGCATTTCGACCTCGACTGCGCGCGCCCCGAGGTGGTGTGCCCGAGCGAGGCCTGGCCCGAGACCATCAGCGTCGAGCAGCGCAACGTGCAGTTCGAGCACAGGATGATCGTGACGCTGCCCGAGCAAGAGTGCACGACGCCGCTTGTCGATCCGCTGGCGGAGGAGTGCGGGGAGGGCACGCTCAACCCCGACTGCGAACAAGTCTGTGAAGGCGCTATCTCCGTGCGCGACCGCGAGCGCTTTGGCGTCATCGGCGAAGCCGGCGACAGCTTCCGCCTCTACCTGGGCGCTGGCCTTGCTACCAACGGCATCAACTGCGCGCTGCTTGGCGTGTCGCTTGCCGATGCCGAGCTGGTCAACAGCGGCGATGGCACCGATGCCTGGCGCAGCGAAGAAATGGCCGCAGGTCTCGTGACCGTTGCCTACGGCGGCGCATGCCTCTGGGCCGGTGACCCCGACATGGATCAACAACTCGAAGCCTTGGTGCTTGGAGCCAGCATCGAGTTCCGCACCGGATTTACCGGTACCCGCATCCAGTAGCTACGGCTCGATGCTGGGGTGACAGGGCTAGCAGCGCTAGTTAGCGATCGAAGGCACCCAGGTAGATGTCGCCCTTGATGAGCTTGGGGTCGTCGCCTGCGGTTGGCTTCATGACGCCGTTGCCGAGATCGATTTGTTGGTTGA
>JAHEAK010000476.1:0-3041 GCA_024642805.1 Kofleriaceae bacterium
GGGGCCAAGGACCTTGGCATTCGGAAAGGCGGCCGCCGCCGGGGGCGTTCCCAGATGATGAAAGGCGTTGGGCACGACGAGCCAGCGCACTTCGCCCAGAGCCTTTATCTCCTGGAGCTGTTCGCCTTGCACGGGAGCAGGGCTGTGCACCAACAATCCGCCGTCGTCGAGACGAACAAGAGTCGTACGTGCCCGCAGTCGCACGCCGCTAAACCATACAGGCCTCTGGCTCGCCCACATGCGCCCTTCGACAATCTCTGAAAACGGCGCCGTCAGCATGGCGCCTTGCCTTGGCCTGCGCAGGAAGTGCTCATAAGCCGATTATAGCTGCGTTCCGATGGTTGTTTGCCACCTATCCTGTGGCGTCACGGCCTGGTTGTGCATATCGTATCCACGACACAGGCTCTGCTGACACTGCACTGCGTTGCAACACTCTTTAGCGCTGAGGTACTCGCCATGTTGTTGTTCTCTTCGAAGGTGTTTCCTGGTTTCATGCTCCTCGTCGCTGGTTTGACGTTCGCGACAAGCTTCGGAGCCTGTAACTCCGATTCTCCCAGGGTGGACTGTGAGACGGCGGTCGTGCCCAGCTTTGCGGATCTGACGGTCTTCACGAACTCGTGCAACTCCTGCCACTCAAGCACGCTCACCGGTGGCGAACGCCATGGGGCGCCAAGAAACATTGACTACGATACCTATGAGGCCGCCGTCGCCGCTGTTGAGGCAGGCATGCAGGAAGTAGCCAACGGCGCCATGCCGACTGGCGGTGTGGCTCTGTCTAGCGACGATGAGGACCAGCTCTTCATCTGGGGACAGTGCGGCACGCCTCCCTAAGCTTCAGGTAGAAGGCTCGCAGAGAATCGGCCCAGACACGGTCACGCCTCCAAGGCGCTGGCGAGTGAGCATTCTCACAAGCAATGGCTTTGGATGCCGCTTTCGCTCCGAACCTGGCGAAATCAGTTTGGTTGGTACAGCGGGCAAGGCCAACTGGGCGCCGCGACTCCTTGCCAGAAGTGACTTCTCATCGACGGAGCAGGGCGGGATGCTCTATCGTCGCGACCATCTCATGACTCGCTTGCTTTCCATCGCTTCTCTCGCAGTCGTCGTTCTTGCCCTTGGATGTGGGGATTCGGGGGCCACGGATCCCGATGGCGCCGTGAGCGGCGACGGCGCTCTGAGTGCCGACGGCGCCGCGACTGACGCAAATCTCGCTGGCTTCGAAATTAGCGTCACCTCTCCGCTGGTGCACCTGCGACCCGGCGAGAGCGCGCCCGTGACGCTCAACCTGAGCGGCATGATCGGCAGTGGCGTGACCATTACAGCGAGCGGGGCTCCGGCTGGGGTGACCATTGACGCCGAGGTGGTGACGAGCACGGGAGAGGTCGAGCTCACGGCTAGCGCTGCGTTGGGCGCAGTAGCCAATGTGCCCATGACGACGACGATTACAGCGACAGCCATGGATGATGCATCCGAGACCGCGAGTGCAAGCGTTGATATTCGGGTGCTCGGGGCACCAGGCAGCCTTGACGAGACCTACGACACCGACGGCACGCTACTCATTGACTTCAGCGCCAGCGGTCTCGACAACAAGATTGCCTTTGAGCCCAACGGCGACTTCTACCTCAACGATGTGGGAACAGCGGGGCGACCGGTGCGACGCTATCGCGCCGTTGGCACGGTTGATCCGAGCTTCGTCAATGCGGCGGAGAACACCAGTGCCGGCGTGACCACGATTCCCATCGATGCCACCCACGTTGCCATTCGGCGCACCTTCATCGGTGGCGGCGATCTTTCGCTGCACACGCACGCTGGTGCTTTGGTGCCTTCGTTTGGAGGCACTGGCCGCATCACGCCTGCCCACGACCTCTCCGATGCGATCTTTGCCAACGGGGCCATCTACACCCTGGGTGTCAACGCGGGCAAAGGTCGGGTCCAGCGCGTGTCCATGACCGGTGCGGTGAGCGCGCTCACCACGAGCGATGTGTTCGGGCTCTTCAGCTATACCGAGCTAGCCGTCGACGCCCAAGGCCGAGTGGTGGTTGGCGGCGAAGACGAGGTGACGGCAAACGGTCGCACGGGAACGATCGCGCGACTCACGGCAGCGGGACAAGTCGATGCGAGCTTTGGCGTCGATGGAAAGCTCACGATCTCGAGCCCACTGGCGAACACGCTCTTCGTGTCGGTTGCCGTGGCCCTGGCTGACGATGGCAGCGGTCATGCCCTCATCCATTTCACGACCTCCTCTTCGATCATTGGCGGGCAGTCGGTGCTGGTTCCATTCTCCGCGACCGGTGTCGCTGGCTCAGCGGTGTCAGTAACAGAGGTGTCTCCGACCAGCTTTGCGAGCCTCGTCGTCGAGCAAGCAGACGGCAAGGTGCTCGTGGCCGGTTCTGACGCCGGCGTGGGCTTCGTGCGCCGCTATCTCGCTGACGGCTCGCCCGACATCTCGTTCGCAACCGACGGCTCCCTCACGCTGGCGCAAGTGCCAGATCGAATGAACCTCTTCACCAGCGAAAGCCGCATCGTGCTGACCACTTTCGATCAGACCTTCAACGCCTGGAAGCTCTACCTCACCAGAGTCTGGATCTAGAGAACGCTCATAAGCAGTGACGACGCTAGTCGCTACGCCCAGCCAACGACGAGAGTGGTGGCGATCCGCACTCGATTAGCCGGGAATCATCTCGAGGGTGCAGCTTCCGGCACCGCCGTCGCCAGCTTTGCCTGAACCGTTGCCGTTGGCTCCGCCGCCGCCGGCACCATGAGAGCCGCCGCCGCCGCCGCCGGGCGCGAAACCATCAAGGGCGTCGGAGGCACCCATGCCACCTCCGTGTTCTTGTCCACCGGCGTCGCCACCCTCGTTGGGGTAGCCGTTCATGCCGGCCTCGGTACTTCCACTGCCACCGGCTCCGCCCTCACCACCGAGGCTGGCTGGCTGGCCGCCCGTGCCGCCCTCGGCAACGAGGTGGGCTCCAACGAGACTCTTCTCACCGACATCGCCCGATTGCCCAGAGAGCCTGGCGCCACTGCCTCCTGCTCCGACCACG
>JAHEAK010000476.1:3051-4716 GCA_024642805.1 Kofleriaceae bacterium
CTTGCAGTTCTTCACTAAGGAGCTCGAGTTGGCTGTAGCCACCGCCACCTCCTCCGCCACCCACGAAGCCCTCGCCGCCGCCCGCACCCGCACCGCCGCCGCCGCCCCAACATTGGGCATGCAGAACGCCGCGGATTCCGGGATTGCTCCACAAAAAGGAGCCAGCGCTGTCAAAGCTCGTGCGAGCCGGGTGCGTCGAAATCGCCCAGGGAAGCTGCAACTCGCCGATCTCGACGAGCACGGAGCTGGTTTGATTGGCCTGGGCTGGCGCCTGGCTTCGAATGAACAAGGGCGTATCAGCGCTCAGCTCGAGCGTATCTGACCAGTGAATGTTGTCGGTGCTCAGCGTGCCTTCGCCGACGATGAAGACCGCTTGCTTTCCTGTGAAGCCGCCAAGGAGGGCAATCGACTGCTGCTCGCTCGCGGGCTGTGCAGCGATGACATCGGTGAAGTCTCGCAAGACGATGGCGCCGCCGCCGTCGGGACCTTCAAGCTGCTCAGCTTGGTCAAAGAGCAGGGAACAGCCGCTGAGGAGACTCAAGATGAGAGCGAAACGAAAGGTACCCACATTGTCATCATCGGCAGGAACACATGTAAGGTCAAATGGGGAAGCTCTCTCCAAGGTGGGATACGAGTCCCGGATCCCCTCGCTTTGCCTCGCCGAGCAGCGCGTCTTCCTAAGCTCTCATGACTTCTGAGAATTATGGCAGACGCCATCGATCACGCGGAACACACTGATCGTGCTCTGGGGGCGCAATCATAGGCAAGGACGCTATCCCGTCGGGGGGGGGCAAGGCCTTGGTCGAGCGCACAGCGGCTATGAGCCTGGCCGGACCCTGTCCACGAAGGCCAAGAGTTCCTCGCTGGTGAAGGGCTTCTGAATCCACGAGTTGGTCACCGTCGCCAAGAAGTCGTTTGATCGCTTAGTGAAGACGCCGCCCGACATGAAGACGATCCGACCGAGCTCTTTTGGGCGCTCGCGCTCAATGTACTCGTACACGTCCATGCCCGTCAGATCGGGCATGATGAGATCACACAAGATCAGATCAAAGGTCTCCGCGTTGAGAATGGCAATCCCTTGCCGCCCCGAGTCGGCTGTGACGACCTCATCGTGTGCGAGCAGCTTTGGAACCAGGCTTCGAATGGCGGCTTCATCGTCAATGACAAGGATCCGGTTGGACTTGGTCGGCCGCTCTTCACGCGCAGCAGGAGCTCTTTGCGTGACAGCTGTTGCTGGCGCAAGTGGGAGGGACAGACAAAACTCGGTTCCCGTGGTGTCGGAACGAACGACACGCAAGGTGCCGCCCATGTCTCGCACGATGTTGTGACAGATGTACAGGCCCAGGCCTGTGCCACTTCCTGGGTCCTTGGTCGTAAAGAAGGGTTCGAAGATGCGCGGCAAGACATGCGCAGGAATGCCGCAACCTGTGTCGGCTATGACGATGTGTACGCGCTCCGCATCGGCACTGACACTAACTTTGATTTCGTTGTGCTCGACGTCTCCGGCAGGAATGGCCTGGGCCGCATTGACCAAGAGGTTGAGGAATACCTGTGTGAGTCGCGACTCATTGCTCCACACCAAGGCCGAATCCAGGGGCTCGACCACCAAGGTCGCCCGGGCCCGAATTTGGCTCTGCGCGATGCGCACGGCCAGATCGAGGGCAC
>JAHEAK010000477.1 GCA_024642805.1 Kofleriaceae bacterium
CTCCGGCCGTGGCACTTGTTGCGCACTGGCATGGCCAGCGGATGAGACAAGCACAAACAGACCGAGCACGATAGCCAGTGCCCTGCTGAACCGACGCATTAAATAGGCGACATTCATAGAAAATCCCTCGAACGCAAGCCTAGTAGACCGCGTACCTGAGCGTCAAATTCAAGAGTGTTGCTTTGCTCACGGAGGGTTCGTTTTCGTTGCGATCCCAGCTTGGCAGGGCGGTTTGCTGCACCTGCATTGTGCGCGCTATCCTGCGTGGATGAAGTGGCCTCTCGCATTGCCCTTGATCGCTCTTTTGGCCTGTGGTGGCAGCAGCAAGCACGAGGAAGGCCCTGAGCAGGTGCTTGTGCCGAGCCAAGAGCAAGATGCAGGTGCCACTTCGGAAGATGCGCAAGTCGATCCTCGCCTGAGCGAAAGCGAGTGCCAGGGCCTCTTCGATCACATCTTCGAGATCGTTTTCACGAGCAAGCAGCAGAGCCTTCCCCCCGAACAACGACCAACGGAAGAGGATCTGCGAACGGCCAAAGACGCGCTGCGAGCGGAACTGATGGGCTCATGCGTTGGCGCAGGTCCTGCTACATTTCCATACGAGTGTGCGATGGCGAGCAAAACCGAGGAGGAAGTGGCTCGCTGCCTGGGTGCGAAGTAGTCAGTTGAGGCACGCTCCCCCAGGCCAGCTATTCCCTCCCTTCCTCGACACCCAGAGTCCCTCACAGGCGTGCTGGTCCGGTGCCTGATCTCAAGGCTCTGCGTTAGCGATCCGTGTCTGAAAAGGTAATACCCAACACCATCCATCGCGGCATAGTCCCTGCACTCTCTGGCGGGCATGTCGCCTTTTGCCAAGCTGATGCTCCGATTCGGATGGATTCGTCTCTCCACCTACGGCCTCGAGATGACCCTGGATGGACGCGTTGTGCCAGCGTGTCAATTTGGGCAGAGCAGCTTCGACAACGCCTTCCAGCTTGCGGCGCCGAGCGTGGACCCGGCAAGCGTCTTTGATCCGAGCCTTGCCCAGCGGCCCGCCCCATCGCAATCAGCGCTTGCCGTACAAGCGCCGGCTCCAACGCAGAGCGCAGCGCCAGCGAGGCCAGCTCGTCCACTGCCGCCCATTCCAAGCTCGCGACAGGCAGCAGGAACCCAGGCCCCACCTGTGGTTCAGACGCAGCCGCAGCCCGTCCCCGCCAGCGTCGCTGCCGCTAACGAGCTGAGCCAGGCGGAAGAAGAAGATGAATGGGCCTGGCAAGCCGCCGTCGCCAAGGCGCGCGCCGAAGAGGAAAACACCGAGAGCGACACCGAGATTGCCCCCGAGTTACCTGCTCTCAGCGATGAGGAAGCGGGCTTTGCCGATACTGCCCCCCTGCGCCGCACGAGCATCGTCCAGCCCACAACACAGCAGGCTACCCAGCTAGCAACAGAGAGTCAGGCGAGTGCGAGTGCCGATGAGGAACCCGATTGGGAAGCACTGATGGCGGCGGCTCGCGCACGCGCTGAGAGCGAAGCACAAGAAGCCGACACGGAAGACACGATTTGTGAAAGCACCTGCGTCGAAATGATGCCCGACTTTGCAGCCGCGCAGGTCGAACCCGGAGCGCACGCTGCCAACGACGACTTGCCCGCAGACACGGTCACCTCCATCAACGCCATCAAACTTCGCACCCTGCCAACGCAAGCCTCGGAAGCGCTTCGCGCCGCGGAAGAGCAAAAGGAAGCAGACGAATGGGCTGCGATGCGCAAGCAAGTCGAAGCCAAGGAGAACGAAGAGCGAGCACGTAAGCTGCGTGCGATGCGCGAGATTCGCCGACTGCAAGGTCGCTCGCCCCTGCCTTCGCTACATCCCTCACGACCACCCTTGGCCGCCCGCAGGCGTATCGCGGCCGGAACTGCCGCTCCGACTGGATCGAGCCAGTCCGTCTCCAAGGTGCTCATGCCGCTGCGCCCTTTGACGCCAACGGCTGTCGAAAAGACCGAGGTCGGCGGTGACACCAGCGTGGACCTGCCACGGGTAACCAGCCGCCTCAGTCGTTAATGGCCTTGATAGTTGGGCGCTCGCTTCTCGGCGAAGGCTCGCAGACCTTCGTTGCGGTCCTCTGTAAACAGAGTGACCTCGTAGCAGGCGCGCTCGATGCGCAGGCCCTCGTCGATACCCACCTCGATGCCACGATCGATGGCCTGCTTGGCCATGGCCGTCGACTTGGGCGCGCACAGAGCGAGCTCTTTTAGAATCGCTTCCGTGGCCGCATCCAGCTCAGCATAGGGAACAACTCTGAGCACTAGGCCAAGCGCAAGAGCGCGAGGGGCGTCGATTCGGTTGCCGAGCAAGATGAGCTCTTTGGCAGCGGCCACGCCGATGAGACGTGGCAGGCGCTGGGTTCCGCCGGCTCCTGGCATGATGCCGAGGCGCACTTCGGTGAGACCGAACATGGCGTTGTCGGATGCAATGCGCAGGTCGCAGGCGATGGCCAGCTCCATGCCACCACCGAAAGCAAAGCCATTGACGACAGCCAGGGTCGGTTGCGGAATGCGTGCCCATGCGTTGATCGCGCCGGCAATGGCGTCGACGAAGGGGCCGGTTTGCTGGGCCGTGACGCCTTTGCGCTCTTTGAGGTCCGCGCCCGCACAAAAGCTCTTGTCACCGGATCCGCGCAACACGACAGCGCGAACCGCAGCATCTGCACCAATCTGGCGAGCGACCGCTTCCAGCTCGATGTTGGTGGCCTTCGAGAGCGCGTTGTGCGCTTCGGGCCTATTAAGTGTTACGTGCGCGACACCGTCGACGATTTGCAGTTGTACGTTGCTCATGCTTCCTCTCGCTCTCGCTCCAGCTGACGACGGGCGCGCGCCTGCTTGCCGGTGTGCGCCTTGAGATACTTGGATGGCAGCTCATGTCCCACGAAGTTGGCCGCCATGCGCGAACACTCGACGAGCTTGTCTAGATCGATGCCGGTCTCGATGCCCATGGCGTGCAGCATGGCAACGAGGTCTTCCGTCGCGAGGTTGCCAGAAGCACCTGGCGCATAGGGACACCCACCAAGACCGCCCACGGAAGAGTCGACGGTGCTAATGCCTGCCGCGAGGGCCGCCGTGCAGTTGGCCAGCGCCGTGCCCTGGGTATCGTGAAAGTGGACAGCCAACTTGTCGCGCTCGATCTCACTGGTCAGCAGTGCCAGAACTGACTCCACCTGCAGGGGGTTGGCAACGCCGATGGTGTCGCCGAGGGAAATCTCATACACACCCGTGGCCAGCAAGGTGTGACAAAGCGCGAGCACCTTGTTGGGATCGACGTCGCCCTCATAGGGACAGCCAAAAACCGTCGACACGTAGGCGCGCACACGCAGCCCGGCATCGCGCGCTGGCCCAACGACATCATGGAAGGCGCGCAGGGTGTCTGCGATGGTCTTGTTGACGTTGCGCTTGTTGTGAGTTTCCGAGGCCGACAGGAACACGGCGACCTCTTTCATGCCGGCAGCAATGGCCACGTCCAGGCCTTTGCGATTGGGCACCAGAGCTGACATGTGCACGCCGGGCGGACGGATCACCGACTCGGCCAGTTCGCGGCCATCGGCAAGCTGAGGAATCCAGCGCGGACTGACGAAGCTGGTGATTTCGATGCGCGACAGACCACAGCGTGCCAGGGCGTTCACAAAGGCAATCTTGTCAGCGGTCGGCACCAAGCCAGACTCATTTTGCAGACCATCGCGAGGACCAACCTCGTACACCGATACGCGCTTTGGCAGGGACTCAAACATGCGGCCGCGCCACCATAACATGTTCGAGCAAGGGCTCGACCAGCTGGTCCAGAGTGTGGATGTGATGGTGCGCAGCGCTCTGATCGTGCCCAGCGTAGTTGCCAACACTGACGGCCAGCACTCGCATCCCAGCGGCCAAGCCGGCGGCAATTCCCGAATGCGAATCCTCGATGACCAGGCATGTCTCTGGCGCCACGCCAAGGCGTGCAGAAGCCTGCAAGTAGCCATCGGGCGCAGGCTTCGAGGTCGAGACATCTTCACTTGCGATGGTGATGTCGAAGGCATCTACCAAATCGAGGGCTCGCAGCGCTTGCATCATCTCGACGCGCGAAGAGCCGGTGACGATCGCCTTGGGCACCTTCGCGAAGCGAGCAACGGCCTCGCGTGCTCCAGGCAAGATGGTGAGACCCACTTCGGCAAAGACTTGCTCGCGCTGGGCGGCTGTCTCGGCGATGAGCTCATCGCGCGACCAGCCAAGCGATGGATAACGAGCGCACAGCGCCTGGTGGATTTGTACCCACGAACGCCCGACGATGAAGTCGCGGTCGCGTTGGTCGATGGCAATCCCCTGGCCTGCGAGCAGTGCCCTCGCCATCGCCTCGGCGCTTTCGCGCTCGGAATCCACGAGAGTTCCGTCCAAATCGAAGAGCAAAGCCCTGGGCTGCATGCCGCGCGAGGCTACCAAGACGGGCCTGTGAAAGGAAAGCATCCCTGGCCAAGGCGCCATCCTGCGGGCGCTCAACAGGCGATCGGGGAGCGACAAGATTTGTCCCGGAATCTCGCGACTATGGCCAGGCCGACAGGGAGCTCCGGTCCCACCTGCTTGGCAAACTCTGTGGCCACACCTGTAACCCAGAGCTCTCTTGCCGGCACTGAGAGGAGAAGACACACTCCAGGAGAATCCATGCGCCGCTATTGCCAGCTCGTCACCGTCCTCACTGCCCTCA
>JAHEAK010000478.1 GCA_024642805.1 Kofleriaceae bacterium
TCGCCTGACCACCACCGGGCAGTACAAATATCGCTTGCCGGATCTCGAAGAAGGCGGAGCTATTGGCGAGGGCAGCCTCTTTGCCGATACCGCTGGAGCGGGCGTCAAGAAGATGCACGAGCTCAGTGGCGAGGCGCGCTACAACTTCGGCAAGAAGAAGGCCGATGCCGCGATTGGCGCGTACGTGCGCATCTACGACATCCAAACCGCCTACGCCTTCTTGGACAACGATGGGCGTGGCGGTGGACGCTTCGACGTCGGCTATTGGCCCACCGAAATCATCCGCCTGCACGCAGCGGGCGAAGTTGCTCAGCCCTCGCAAACCATGTCGGCAGACCTCGATACCCTCTTGAGTCTGCGCTTTCTGATGGAGGCTAGTTTCTAGATGACCTTGCGCAAAGGCATACCCGCCTTGGGCTTGCTCGCCTGTCTCGCGGTCTTGGCTGTGCTCTCGGTTCCGGCCAAAGGACAGAGTGGTATGGCAACGGCCTTGCCCGAAGATCGACTCTTCAGTCACGAGCAACACGCCGCCACCGTCAAACTCAAATGCGATCGCTGTCACGGGGCAACCGACGACGGCGAGTGGGTGCAGCAGGGCAAGAAGGAGCACGCCCGTTGTTTCTCGTGCCACAAATTCAGCTCCAGCTGCGGAACCCTTGCGCAGAAAGAGGGCAGGGTGTGCGTCACCTGCCACGTGACCTTCAAAAGCTCATGCATGCCTTCTGGCTACGAACTGCCAGCGGCGGAGAGCGAGTACGCTGCTACCTATTCGCACAAGCTGCACATTCGGCCCTCGGCCAAGACCGGCGAGCAGTGCGAGCAGTGTCACGGAGCTTTCGGCTCGAAGAACCCGCAGGGTGCCACTCTGGCCCAAGGGCACGCTTTGTGCGCGGGTTGTCACGCTCGTGGTGTGACGCCGCGAATCAAAGAGTCCTGCGATGGCTGTCACGTGGAAAAGGGCAGCAGTGAGGCCGGTGTGGTTGGCGCTCACGAGGACAACCCCTACTCGGTCAAAGGCGCCTTCGATCACGTAGCTCACGCTCAAAAGGATCGCGTTGGCACCGACGGTCGCGCCTGCCTCTCCTGCCACGAGAACATCAAGAAGGCAGATTCCGATCACTCGGTGCCCATGCCGACCATGCAGGGCTGCACCAGCTGTCACAACGGTGAAAAGGCCTTCAACGCGCTCGGCGCAACCTGTACGCGTTGCCACACCAAGGGAGGTCGCTAATGCGCAGGTCGAGTCAATTTTGGGGCGGGGCTTTGCTTCTCGCCTTCGTGTGTATGGTCATGACCTTCGTGCTTGTCGGCGACTCACGCGCCGACGATGACGAGGCAGCAACGGAGCCGCCAGCAGCGAGCGAGGTGGTTCGCTTTGGCCACAAAATGCACCAAGGCAAGGGCGTCAAAGTCGACGACTGCCAAACCTGCCATGGCATCAAGGGCTCGACGGTCGAGCCGGTGACCCGCGGTAAGGACCATCAGCCTTGTAACAATTCCGGTTGCCACGCCGATGAGTACATGTCGCGCGAGCCCAAGATCTGCGTCGTGTGCCACGACACCAACGAGCCCTGGGTCAAACAGACCGCTCGCATTCGCGATCTAGATTCCAGCGAGTTTGGTGGCGAGATTTCGCACAAGACCCACCAGGGCAACAAGACTCGTCAGGGCGGCATCAAGTGCGCGAGCTGTCACGGCGACGTCTACTCCGCCAGCGAGAGCAAGCCGGATTCGCACGCCGTGTGTGGTAGCTGCCACCAGGGAGGTCTGCACCCACTGATGAGTGAGTGCGGGGAGTGCCACAAGCTCGGCTACCAGGACAAACTTCGCAAAGACCGAAGTGCCTACACTGTGCGTGTGCGCTTCGAGCACTCGGATCACGATCGCGATCCCCGCGAGAAGGGCCGTGGAAGTGCGCCAGATTGCAAGACCTGCCACACCGATGTCGCACAGGCCAGCACCCTCGCAGAAATTCCATCGCCAACCATGGAAAGCTGCGATGCTTGTCATGATGGGAAACTTGCCTTCAAAACGACAGGTTTCGGCTGCGTGAAGTGCCATGGAGAGAACCAGCTTTGAAGCTGGGGGCGTTAAGTGCGGCGACCGCGACGAGCACCTTGGTGCTCGGTGCTGTCGTTCGCCTGGCGCCAGGCCAGTCCACGCCCCCCACTCAAGAGCACAGTGCGCACAACGCGGTACTCAAGTTCGATCACGCGCAACACGCAGCCCTCGACAAGCCGGTTGCCATTGCCGCCTGTGCGACCTGTCATGGAGACGACAAAGGCGGCGTGCTCGCACAGCCCGCTCAGGTTGGGCACCAGCCCTGCTTTAGTTCCGGGTGTCACGCCGGCGACTTTCTGAGCGTTGGCCCCCGGACCCGCAAGGAGGCCCCGGAGCGCTACGCCAAGGCCGCTGCCTTCTGTCAGGGCTGTCATCAGGTCGAGGCCGGGTCGGCGCCTTCGCCCGCTCACAAGATGAGCGCCGATAACACCTATAAGAACAATTCCAATCCTGGGCACTACGTCGAGTTCAATCACTTTGAGCACAGCGAGCGCACCAAGTGCCGCAGCTGTCACGTCGTCGATGCCAAGAGCTTTGCCCTGAGTCGGCCGGTGCATGCGCAGTGCGCCACCTGCCACAAGGACAACGAAGAGCAGGACATGTCGAAATGCGCGAGCTGCCACCGCGATGGCAGCCCGGCCTCGTACTTCAAGGCTCGCAAATTTGATTCCGACGTGCGCAGCTGTCGATCCAATTCACCGCGAGCAACGACGCCGGGCGCAGCCGACGCGGCCAAGGCCAAGGTTCCCTGCTTCGAGCACGAGCATCAAGGGCACCGATTTCGGACCTCTGGCGAAGCCGTGCAGTGCATCGACTGCCACTTCATGTTCAAGTCCAAGAGCTTCGAAGGCCATCGCTACGTGAGCTTGCTCGACGTCAAGCAGGCGCCGCTGATGGACAATCGTCGGGACGAGGCCCACCAAAAGTGCGGTGCCGCCGGCTGCCACAGCAGCGACGTGGACGAGAGCCAGGGCACGGGGCGTTGCGGCTTCTGTCACTCCAAGCGGACGATCCTCAACGATCTTCTCGACAGTACGCCCACCAGACCCGTGCGCTCATCCGAGCCCACGTCGCGTAGCCGCCGGGGCGGCAAGAAGCTCAACGACCTCATCGAGGGTGGCGACAAACCTCGTTCCCGACGCCGTGGCAAGCGCGACTCATTCAAAGACTTACTTAATTAGCAGGGAAGAACGTTTATGCAGCGCAGAGCATTATTACTACTCAAAATCGCGTGTTCTCTCTCCATGGTCCTGGCACTGTTGAGTCTGCCAGGGTGTATCAAAGGCAAGGCGGACGTAAAGAACGACGACTTCAACTTTGATGGCACCTGCGTCAACTGTCACGCGGGGCTCAGCGCAAAGCAGGTGCACGGCACCTACAAATTGCGTTGCGTCGACTGCCACGGCGGCAACGATCAAGTCGACATTCCTGGGAATGCCTTCGAGGACGAAGACATCTACGCGGATCCTGATCTCATCGAACTGGCCCACATCAAGCCGAAGGCGGGGCTTGCGCGCTTCTTCTACGGCAACGGTATCGACGACGACGGCGACGGCGAAGTCGACGAGGGGCCACAGTTCGAGGACGACGGTCTTGGCGGCGAGGTCCTCGTGGACTTTGGTGAGATTGCCGAGCCCGGCCTGCAGGGCGAGGGCGTCGGCCAGTTCGTCGACTCCGAGTACAACCGCGATCTCAACTACACCCGCTGGCTCAACCCCGGCGATTTGCGCGTGGCCACCATCGGCTGTGGATCCGCCAGTGCTGCGAACAACGGCGACGCCGCAGGTGGTTGCCACCAGAGCATCGTCGAGACCAACCGCCGATCGGTCATGACCAACAACTCGGCCGTCATCAACGGCGCTTATTACGGCAACGAGAGCTGGCGTCAGAGCTTCATCGATGCACGGGATGCCGTAGCGGCTGCGACCGATCCCCGCAAAGGCGGTCTGGGCTACAGCTTCAACTACGTCGGTATCGACAGCTGCATCAATCGAGATGCTTCCCTCGAAGACGTGGGCGGGCGCACCCAGCCCTTCTTCGACTCGGCTTGCCTCGAGGCACTGGCCGCGGAGAACGATCCCAATGCCGCTGCTGGCGTTCCTGGCAACATCGCTTCCAACGTCGGAGAGGCGGACTTGCCTGCCTTCGAAGCCACCCAGGGCCTGCTGGAGCCACAGGAGGGCGTTCCCGCCGATCTCACGGTCGCCAGCGCCGGTGGCCGCGATTCGCGCTTTCCCGACTGGGGAGGCAAGCCGCTCAAGGATCCAGAGGCCGGCATCCTGCTCATGCGCCCACCCACCGATGACGAGCTGATTCCCGGTTCTGGCGTGCCCGATCCGGTCGACACCATCTTGCGTGGCTTCCGCGCCTACTTCCCGCTCAACTTCCCAGGCTCCGTTCTCAACCAGAACTTCGTCTTCGGTCAGTCGATCAAACCGAACATCGACATCATCAAGACCAGCAATCCATTTGGACGCGGTCACTCCATGGGCTGCACCGGCTGCCACATGAAATACAACTACACGGGTGCCCGCGATCCGCAGAAGGTCGCACGGGTCGAGAATGGCCAGACGGTCTTCGATGACGTCCGCGACCCAACCACCGTGCACCGCGAGTTCGATCCAGACGAGCAG
>JAHEAK010000479.1 GCA_024642805.1 Kofleriaceae bacterium
TGGGCGACGGCCTCGAGGTACACGCGCTCCTGGGCCGCACGCCGCTCGGCATTGACCGTCTCCACCACGCTGGCCGCTGACTTGGCCGCAAAAACCGTCGGCGCGCGCAAGACGTCGAGCGCGAGTTGCGCGTCACCAAGGCGACCGGGCGCGTTGAGCCTTGGCCCGAGCTTCCAGCCGATGGTGCGCTCGTCGACGAGCTCGGAAGGTTTGACGCCGGCCTGCTCGAGCAAGGCAGCCACACCTGGGCGCTTGCGGGCATTGAGCCAGCGCAGGCCCTCGCGAGTCATGATGCGATTTTCCTGATGCAGAGGCACCAGATCAGCGACAGTGCCCAGGGCTACCAGGTCGAGCCAGCTGCACACATCGGGCTCTTTGCGCCGAGCGTCGAAGTGGCCGAGCTTGCGCAGCTCGGTGCGAAGCGCGCCCATGACGTAAAAGGCAAGACCGACCGAGGCCATGCCCTGAAAGGGAAAGGTCGAGTCGGAGCGGAAGGGATTGATGAGGGCAAAGGAAGGATGCGCCTCCTCGGCGGAGGGCACCGTGTGGTGATCGATGATGATGGTCTCGGTGCCACGTGCGGCGGCGGCGCGAATCGACTCCTGATCCGAGGTGCCACAATCGCCAGTGACGATCAGCGTGCAGCCAGCGTCGACCAAGTCCTCAGCGGCCTGCAAACAGAATCCGTAGCCGGCCTGGCGGTTGGCGACCTTGGCGACCACGCGCATGCCAAAGGCCTCGAGGGCCTCGCTTAGGAGCGCCGCGGTGCTAACGCCGTCGACGTCGTAGTCACCAAAGACGCCGACCGTCTCGCCAGCTTGCGCGGCCCGCACCAGACGTGGCAGTGCCTCGGCAAGGCCAGCCAGACCCTCCGGGGCGCGCAGTCCGGACAGGCGCGGCTCGAGAAAGGCCCGCGCGTGGTTTTCCGTCGCGACTCCGCGAGTCACCAGGCAGCTGGCGGTGACTCGATGAATGCCCAGCTCGGCCTGAAGCTGCGAGACCAGGCTTGGATCGAGTTCCTTGATGCTGCAGGCCTTGTCCACCCGCCCACACTACAGTCCGGATATGACAAAGCGCCGCGAATCGTGAAGATTGGCGGCGCTTTACCCGATCTCGGGATCGCTAGCTTGGCTACTTCTTGGCCGCGTCAGACGGATCCACATACCAGCGATTGTGAATCGCCAGCGCCACCGGAGAGGCCACGAAGACCGAGGAGTACACACCGACGATGACGCCGATGTTCATAGCGAAAGCAAAGTTGCGAACCAGACCGGTGCCGAGGATGTTCATCATGAGCGTCACCACGAAGACCGTGATCGAGGTGAGCAAGCTGCGCGACATGGTCTCGTTGAGCGAGATGTTGATGATGCGCCCGAACTTCTTGTCCTTGAGGCGATCCACGTTTTCTCGAATCCGGTCGAAGATGATCACGGTGTCGTTCACCGAATAACCTATGACGGTCAAAAGCGCCGCCACCGTGGTCAGCGAGACCTCCTCCCAGGTGAGTGCAAAGACGCCGATGACCAGGATCGCGTCGTGGACCAGAGCCACTACCGCGCCAGGTGCGAATCGAATGTCGAAGCGGAAGGCCAGGTACAACATGATGAGGGCCATCACGTAGAACAGCGATTTGATGCCGTCGTTGCGCAGCTTCTCACCGGCTCGGGCGCCGACGCCGTAGACGTTTTGAATCTTGACCACGGTGCCTTTGCCGATCGCGGAGGCCAAGACCTCTTGATACTGGGCGTCCAGGCCTGCCACCGAGAACTGCATGTTGTACTCGGAGGTGCCCTCTTCCGGCACGCCGAAGGCCTCGAGGTTCTCCGCGCTCCACGGGCGCAATTCCTTGCCCTGGGCCTTGAAGAAGTCATGGGCCTTTTGCCAGTCGATGGGCCCGGAGGCGCGCACGAACATGCGATCGCCTGACCAGGTGGCCTTGAGGACACCAGGATCGGCGAAGGCCGTATTGAACTCGGCTGCGATCTTCTCAGCCTCTTGCGATTTGACGGCGCCGAACTCGGTGGTTCGAACGATCATACCGGAGGCCTCGACCTCTTTGCCTTCGGCGTTCAGCGTCTTCCAGCGGAAGTCGGAGACCGTGAAACCCGTTTTGCCTTTGTCGTTGAGAGCCTTGCGAATGACGGCTGCGTCGACGGGGGCTGGATTGCCCTGGGCATCTTCGAAGGCAAAGATGAGCTCGGTGCCACCTTTGAAGTCGATGGTCCAGTTGAGGTAGTCGCCGCGCATCGACTTATTGACGAAGAGCATGGCGATGCACGCCAGGATGGCGACGGCAGAGATGGTGGCCCAGGTGCGACGAGAATCGATGAACTCGAAGTTGGAGTCCGGGTTGACCAGCTCGTGAAATGGCTTGTGTGTTTCTGACATTTTCTTACCTGCTCCGACCTAGATCGAGATCGTAGTCGCCTTGCGCCCTTTGCCTATGTAGTGCTCGAAGAAGAGCCGCGTTACCCAGGTGGCTGTGAAGAGGGTGCAGACGATTCCGATCATGAGCATGACCGCGAAACCGCGAATCGGGCCGGAACCGTATTGATACAAGACGTACCCAGCGACGCCGGTCGTAATCTGACCGTCGAGGATGGCGGCGAAACCGCGACTGAAGCCGGCATCCACCGAGCCCTTGACGGACTTGCCCGCCCGGAGCTCCTCTCGAATGCGCTCGTAGATGATGATGTTGGCATCTACCGCCATACCGACGGTGAGCACGATGGCGGCGATACCCGGCAAGGTGAGCGTGGCGCCGAAGGTGGCCAGGAGGGCCATCATGAGCAGGATGTTGAGCGCCAGGGCCAGGATGGAGATGACACCCGAGACTCGGTAGTAGACGCACATGATGAGGACCACCAGGAGCGAGCCGAGGATGAAAGCGAATTGCGCCTTCTTGACGGCGTCACGGCCGAGCAAGGGACCCACTTTGGACTCGGAGTCGACCATCAGCGGCGCCGGCAAGGAGCCGGTGCGCAGGACGTTGACCAGGTCTTGCGCCTCGGTCTGCATCTGCTGCGGGTTGTTGCCGCCCATCGAGATCGACGAGCTGCCGCCGGCGATCTTGGCCTGAATGGTAGGGGCCGAGTTGATCTTGTCGTCGAGGATGATGGCCATCTTGCGACCGACGTTTTTGCCGGTCAGCTCGCCGAAGCGGCGACCGCCCCAGCGATTGAACTCGATGAGAACCTCGGGCTTGTTGCTGGTTGGATTCCAGTAGACGTATGAATTCTGGACGGCGGAACCGGCCAGCTCGACAGCGCGGTACAGGTAGTACGAGCGCCAGAAAGGATCGCGCTTGGTGTCGCTAGGCTGAACAAGCTCGTAGCCGTAGGCGTGCTCGTCGTCGATCTTGAACTCGGGCTTACGCTCACCGAGCTCCTCGAGATACTGGCGAAGCACTTGCTGACCGGTCACGTTGCAGTACCGGCCGCGTGGGTCGTCGCCCTGGGCCAAGCAGCCAATCTCGTCGGCTTCCTCGTTGGTGAGGAACTTGCGACGGTCTTCGGCGCGCAGATAAAAGTCGGCGTAGTTGCGACCGGAGTCGTCGTGATTCCACGACTCGCTGTCGCCGGTGATCTTCAGCTCCTGCGCGACGGGGTCGGTTTGCACGAAGCCAAAGATCTTGACCATGAAGTCGTTGCGCGTGGTGCGGTTGACCTCGGCCTCGTCGACGATCTTGAACTCGAGCTTGGCAGTGCGCTCGATGAGGTCCTTGACGCGCTTGATCTCATCTTCGTCCAGACCGGGGAGCTCGACGATGATCTGGTCGCCCTTGGCCATGACCGAAGGCTCTGCGACGCCGCGCTCGTTGATGCGCTCTTCGACGGTGGCAATGGCTTGCTCGAGTGCCGACGACTTGATGCCTTCAGCGTAATCGGAGGAGACTCGGAAACACACGCTGGCGGCCTGATCGGGGCCGCTTGGACAGTCGCGCATCGAGACGATTTCGTCGTAGTCACGCTGCACCCGGTTCTTCACCTGGGCGACGTTCTTGGCATCCTCGAGGATGACGGTCACGGCACCGACTGGCGAGGCCGGGGTGGTCACGCGCCCCTTGATGCCAAGCTCGAGCAGCTGCGCTTCCATATCGCGCTTGATCTCGGAAGACTTGTCGTCGACGGCCTTGTCCAGGTCGATCGAGTAGGTGATGTGCAGACCACCCTGCAAGTCGAGGCCGTAGCTAACCTTCTTGCTGAAGAGATCGTTGAACCAGGGTGGGAGTTGGTCGCGCGCCACGAACGAGGGCACGAGGGTCATGACGGAGACGGCTACTAATACGAGTAGCCAGAATGTGCGCCATTTGGTTTTGCGTTCCATGAACTAATCCAGAGCGTGCGATGTAAATCTCTATGAACTCGAAGCAGGACTTCGAGTGGCGAACTAAGCTGCTTTCGAATCCTCGTCCTTGGTGGACGACTTAGGGGCGTATTTTCCGTCGATGTGCGAGCGAAGAACGCGAATGCGAACCTTCTCTTGCACCTCGATGATGAGCTCGTCGTCCTTGACGCCAGAGACCTTGCCGATGATGCCACCCCTGGTGACGACGACGTCGCCTTTGCCGAGGGCACGCAAGAGCTCTTGATGCTCTTTCTGACGCTTAGCTTGAGGACGGATCAGGATGAAGTAGAAGACGCCGAACATCAGCAGCATCATGAACATTGGACTAGCAGCACCCATTGGAAT
>JAHEAK010000480.1 GCA_024642805.1 Kofleriaceae bacterium
ACGCACGCACTCGCTTGAGCGCCTATGGCCTTGGCACACGCGGCTGGGACCTCTTGCCGGAGTGGACACCCGAGGTCTTCGCCATCGACGAGGACTATGTGCGCGGGCTCATCGGGGGTGATGAACTACGACTTCCCGATGCCGCGCGCCCGCTATGGGACGGGCGCGAGCCTACGAATATGTCTGCGTGGATCGAACTGGGCAGACGCGTATTCAATGAGTACCCTCTGCGCGGCGAGGTCTTTGCCGAACATGCGCTGCGCTCGAGCGCGTTGTCACGACGCGTTGGTTTAGGGCCCGATGAGAACGGCCTTTGGCCAGGGCTGGTGGCTTTCAAGACCTTCGAAGGCGCCACGGAAGTGGGCATCACCTGCGCCCTCTGCCATGTCGACGTGCAGGATGGCAAGCGTGTCGAGGGACGAGCGCGGCGCAACTTCGACTACGGCGAGATGCGCCTGGCCTACTATCGCGAGACCGGCGCCACCCTGGAGGAAGAGCTGCGCCGGCGCATGGCCAGCTGGGGACCGGGGCGAGCTGACATCACTCCTGACGATGAGGAAGATCCGGTCGCCATCGTCGATCTCTGGGGCGTTCGTGAGCACAGCTACCTGACCCAGTCCGGCACCTTGCATCAGGTGCATCCAGCCGCGCTGGCGATTCGCCAGGAAACCCAGATCCTGCACGCCAACCAGGAAGAGGCGCGTCCACCGCGCGTGCTGTGTTGGGCCCTGGCCATGTATATCTACTCGCTCAAGCCGCCGCGCCAGGCCCTGGATCCGCGCAACGCCGAGCTCGGCGAAACCCCGCCTCGAGGCAGCGAGCTCTTTGCTGCGCATTGCCGCTCCTGTCACAGCGATGCCAGCTTCGCTGGTCCCCTGGTGTCGGCATCGCTTGTCGGCACGGACTCGAGCCTGGCGCTTGGCAAGGCGCGCGGCACCGGTCGCTATCGACCCGCGCCGCTCCTCGATGTGGCCAACGCTGCTCCCTATCTTCACGACGGCAGCGTCGCCAGCCTCGCCGCGCTTTTCGATCCGCAGCGCTCGACGCCCGGCCATCGCTACGGCATGACGCTGTCTGCACGCGATCGCCAGGATTTGATCACCTATCTACGCACGCTCTGATGGTCATCGCTACGCCTGGTCATCCTGTTTTCCAATTGGCTCGAGATGGCCACGATCGGCTGGTAGCGTCCTTGGCGCGATTCGCGGCTCAAAGCTCCAGGCCCGGCACTCCTTCGGTGACATGGCCTTCGGCGACGCCAAAGCCGCCGTCGACAGGTACGCCGGCGGCGCGCAAGCTGGTGAGCAGAGCGCAGCTTGCGTTGCGCTTACTCCCTGAACGGTAGTGCCAGTTGCCACGCAAGCGCCCCGCGCCTTTACCGGCGATGAGAATGGGGAACTCGTCGTTGGTGTGGTTGCTGCCTTCCGAGAGCTCGGTGGTGCACAAGATGACACTGTTATCGAGGACGTTGCCGTTGCCCTCGGGGGTGTCGCGCAGTCGTTCCAAGAAGTACGCAAGCTGCTGCATGGTGAAGACCGTCGCGCGATGCACGGTTTCTTGTGGCTGGGCTTCGGTGTGACACAGATAGTGCAGACCGTTCTGGGCTCCGATCTGTGACATGACTACGCCCGAGCCTGCTTGACTGAACATGACCGAGAAGGCGCGCGTCATATCGCAGGCCAGTGCCATCACCATCAAGTCGGAGAGCAATTGATTGTTTTCGATGATGGGCTGTTGGCCATCGATGTCTCCTGGGTCGCTTGGGCGGGCAGGGATGGTGCACGCGGCACCCGGTGTTGCCAGACGCAGCTCGATGCTGCGGATGCTCTCCAGGTGCTGGTCCAGGCGCTCGCGATCGCGGAGTCCCACGCGATTCTTTAGGGAGCGAGTCTGTTCACTCACGGCATCGAGCACGCTCCGGCGAGCGGCGTCGACCTTGGGCTCCGGTGGTGAGCCAAAGAGTCGCTCGAAGAAGGCGCTTGGCGAGCGCTCCGACTGATTGACGTTGTTGGGACCGTTGTGCGACAGAGCCTCGAAGGTCGTGCCCTCGTCAGTGCCCGTGTGGCGTGTGATTCCGATCTCCAGCGAGCGAAAGGGCGTCTGTCCTGCGAAGTGAGCAGCCGCCACTTGATCGACCGAGGGCTGCGCAAAGGTCGAAACGATGGTGTCGCGAGTTGTGCCGACTTGTTGGTAGCGCGCGCCGGTCATGATGCCAGCCATGCCCGAGTGGTGCGGGTGCGTGGCTGTCTTGATCTCCATGCCGGTTAGCACGTGCATCCACGGGCGCACGCCCTCCAGCGGTGCCAGCTCTTCGCCGGCAACCCAATCGGCGCCGGTGCCGCTTGGGATCCAGTGCGCGCGCCGAACGCCGTTGCCCCAAAACCAAACTCCAAAGCGACATGGGGTGGTGCCGTCGGCATAGGCCTCACCGTGGCTTCCGAACATGGCCTCGAGGGGCGGCAGAGCGACGGCAATGGCCGCCGTGCCCAGGGCTCCGCGCAGGAAGCTGCGTCGATTGAGTGCGAACTTGCTCATGGGGACTCCTCGCTTGGGTACTCGGGTTCTGTGCTGGTGGGAGCTTCATCGAGGGGGGCCGCCGCATAGCGAAAGGCATCCGAGCCGGCCAGCGCGACCACCAGATCGCGAACCCGTAGGCCCGAGCTTTCGAAGTCGCCACTGAGCCGAGCCAGGAGCGCAAGCTCGCCGTCGGATTCCAGATGACCGGTGGCATGGCGATAGAACTGCGTCACGAAGCAGGAGGGCATGCGCGGATCCTGAGCCACCAATTGCGCGAGCTCGCGGGCGCTATGCACCTCGACGCCGTCGAGATTGCCGGTCGAATCAATGGCGACGCCCGGTGCCTCTTCGCTGCGTATGCCGCCGATGGGATCGAAGGCTTCGAATGCCAGACCGATGGGATCCATCAGCTGATGGCAGGAGGCGCACACCTCGTTGGTAGCGTGCTGGGCCAATCGCTCGCGAATGGTGGAACCTTCGGCGCCCTCCAGAGTGGTCACGACGCCAGGCGGTGGTGGAGCGATGTCTTCGCACAAGAGATTCTGCCGAACGAAGCGGCCCCGCAAGGTTGGCGAGGTGACTGAGTTGTGGGCGTACAGGGCCATCAGACCGGCGCTGGTGAGCAGGCCCGCGCGCAAGGCATCGGGTCCAAGCTCGCGCTCGGCGAAGTCCTCGCCGTCCGAGGGCGCCTCGACTCCATAGAGCTCGGCGAGCTCGGCGTTGACGAAGGCGATGGGCGTCGTGAAGATCTTGCGGTAGTCGCCGTCGCCTTCGAAGACGATGTAGGAAAACAAACGCAAAAGCTCGCCCCGCATGCCGCTCGACAGGCCCGGCGTCATCTGCGGAAATAGCTCGGCGTCTTTACTGATGCCATCGAGGCGGTCGAGATTGAGGTATTCGCCGAAGAAGCTCGCCAGGGCCGCACGGCCGCGCTCGTCCTCGAGCATGCGAGCGGCGCAGGCGCGAACCTCATCGGCGCTGTCGAGCTGACCTTGCCCAGCCAGGTCGAGGAGCTCGTCATCGGGCCCGCGATCCCACAGCACGAAGGACAGGCGCGAGGCTATCTCGTAGCCATCGAGTCGGCGGCGATTGCCAATGCTCTCATCGGGGACTCCTAACTCGACCCGGTACAGAAAGTGCGGCGACTCCAGGAGCACCGAGAGACCGTACTCGACCCCCAACCAAGGATCGTTGAGCGAGGCGCCGGTGGTCTCGACCACGTTGAGAATAACACTTATTTCATCCTCGCTAAGAGGTCGCCTCCACGCCCGTCTGCCCAGGCGTGCGAAGGCCTCGCGCAGGCAGCTTGCCTCTGGCTCGTCGCAAGCGATGACCGCTCGACGACGTGCGGTATCGGTGACCACCTGTTGCGAGAGACGTCGGGCGGCGGCTTCGTAGAGCTCCGTGGCTCGTGGCGAGACCGTCAGCTCGCCCGTGGCGATACTGGTGTAGCCGTGAATCTTCAGATCGGGCTCGAGTTCTGGAACCTCTATGTCGGCGCCGAAGAGCTCGCGAACCGTGTTTTGGTACTGGCTCACGGTTAGACGATGTAGCGTGGCGGCAGGCGCCGAGGCTTCACTTCTCGGATCCACGACCTGGCCTGAGCAACTGGCGATGGTGAGCAGCGTGATGCCAAGGGATATGGATGAAGCAGGTTTCATGTATCTCCTCTTTCGCGGGCCAGCCAGTGCAAGCAGTGGGCCGCGCTCAAGCAGCGCCCATGGCCACGCTCACAACACGCTGTGCGCTCGCAGGAGGGCAGTGCACACGGCTGGCTGCAACCTGTGGCCCCAGCGCCGCTTCAGCGTCGGTCGACGATGAGCGCTCAGCTGTGGGCGATTCACCGAGGCGAGAGCCCCCGTCCTTCGCTCAGTAGGCGAAGCGCGCGGAGAAGTGGCGCAGATGCTCGGGGCAGCTCTCGATGTGCACGCCGCGAATCGACTTGCGATCTGCGTAGACCTCTTCGATGACCTCTGCGAGGTAGTCGACGTGGCTCTGTGTGTACACCCGGCGGGGGAAGGCCAGGCGAACCAGATCGTGCGTGCTAGGCGTGGCGAGGCGCGTGCCCTCGAACTGACCAAACATCACGCTGCCAATCTCGCAGCTGCGCACGCCTCCGGCCAGATACAGGGCGATGGCCAGCGCCTGCCCTGGAAGCTCATCGCGGCGCAGATG